>NZ_JBWQOJ010000029.1:0-44323 GCF_056591795.1 Maritimimonas sp. 2210JD6-3
AGTTTTGCTGCAAATCCCATTTTTAGTCTTTTTGATCAATGTTTGTAAACCTTTGTAAATAAAGGTTTTGCGAAGCAAATTGATTATGTACCGTTGCGTCAGCACGGTACCCTCTTGCTCTTCCAATTTTGCCCCGCAGGGACCAAAATTTCCAGACACCTAACCAAAGTCGGATGCCATATTTTTTTTTGATGAATTGGTCATTTAAGGAAAGTCAAATCACCCGAAAATCGGGATTGGCAATGACCAAAAATATGTTGCTTTTCAACACAATAAAGATATGGAATTCAAAGTATTGACCATAGAAAAAGCCCATCATAATAAATGGGCTTGTTTGGTTCAGTTTGCTGTTCAGATATTGAAAACATACTTATAATTGTATAGATTTCGTATCGCTTCTTCTTCCAAGAGGGTTTTATAATTTATATAGTGTTTCTTGGCATGGTTTCTGAGTTGCTCCCCAAACTTGCTTTCTACTTCCTTTTTGGACATTAAAAGTAATCGTTCTTGGGTTTCGTCATCAAGGTTATTATAATTCAAATAGACCATAATTACACGTTTTTGGGTTAGAGCAATCCGTTATCGGCAAAACTGTAATAGTCGCCTTCCGGAGCAATAATCAAATGGTCTAAAACTCTTATATCAAAAAGCTGAGCAGCTTTTTTGATTTTCTTTGTCAACCTTTTATCCGCTTCACTTGGCATCAATTTTCCAGAGGGGTGGTTATGGGTCAGTATAATGCCCACTGATAAGGTATTCAATACTATAGCGAATAATATTCGCAAATCTATCATTGTTCCAGTAATACCACCTATTGACAAAGGGTAAATACCTTTTACTTTATTGGAGTTATTTAGCAATAGGATTTTAAAAGTTTCGTGCAATCCAATGGTATTTTTGTCCCAACCCTTATAAAGTAACCTCGCAACTTCTTTGGAATTATTAAAAGCTTTTGATTTTAAAGTACTTACTTTTTCTCTGTAACTTATCTGTACTTCGTTAACTTTGTCTTTCATTGTTCTAATTTTTAATGTGAATGATGAAAAGAGGGTGCTACTTTCGACGGTTACACCCTCTTTCTTTTTGGGTTTTATTTATTGGGTCTTCCGTTTAACAATAGAATTTCATTTGCGACCACTTCGGTAACATAGCGTTGATTACCCTCTATCGGTTCGGTATAGGTTCGGGTCTTTAACTTCCCTACAATTCCAATTTCCTTGCCCTTGCTAACAAATTTTTCGATGATGTCGGCAACCTTGTCCCAAGCCACAACGGTATGCCAATTGGTATCGGTTTGTTTTTCGCCTTTACCGCTTTTGTAGTTCTCATTGGTCGCCAATGACAAACGGGCTACTTTTTTACCGCTTTCAAGATTTGTAATGGTTGGTTCCTGCCCAACGTTTCCGATTAACTGTACATGATTTTTGATACTGCTCATAATGTTAAATTTTAAAGATTAATATTTCCCTTATCGGATTTAAACTGAATTAAATTTTAAGGGGTGTTTGTTTGATTTCTTTCGTGCAGAGCACAATGGATAAAGTGGGTTTTGTCAAGACTTTTAGAGAATAAATTAGGAGTGTCTGCGACGTAGTTTTTACCGAAGGGCTAAAAACAAGGTAGTAGAAACCTTATTTTTCACTAAAACTTGCATGGTCTTGACAAGTTCTATAATGGTATTAGCAATTCTTTTAGAACCGTTCGCAAGGGAGCGTACAGGCAGTTAAGCGAGTGAAGTGGATGGGGTCTAAATTAGAATTGGTTATATCATGCCTGTTTTTCGATTCCCCGAAAAACAACAAAGGCTTTATCCATTATAAACCCCTTAAAATGGCTTGGGCAAAGGCTTGATTTTTAGGGATTGTCGAGCAAAGGCTAAAGAGGGCTTTGCCGAGAATCCTGTGAAGAAAATCTAGGCTTTGACTTTCCGTTGGCAAGCGGATTCAATCCTTTTTTGACTCAGAAATCAAGTGTTACTGTCCAGCTTAGCGGAAGGGATTAACAGAATGAAAGGCCAAAAGAGGATTGTGTCCAAGATATTTTTAGTGAAGCTCTTTTCTTGGAATGAAATACAAGGGATGTGCTGAACGAAACACAATATTATTATCATGTTCTTTTATAAGATAATACTTATCAGTATATTTTTTTGTTATCAAATGCTATTAATTAAAAAGAATTATTACTTTTGCACCAGACGAAAACAAGATGGGCTATCAATCATTTGTAAATAGGTCACAAATCGTCAACATTAATAAAGATATTTGGCAGAAGTGCCGTTGCGACAGGGCTCGCAGAGCAAGGTTCGAGTCCCGTCCAGACCGCATAAAAACAGTTGTGTTGTTTGTCTCAGAAATGAGGCAATAGGTTGAAAGCCAATAGGCTTAACCAATGGAAAGCTTCCCTAATTTGGGATGCTTTTTTGGTTTAAAGAGGTGATTTAGTCAGCATTTTAGTCGGTGATTTTATCCTTTTCAAGATAGTATTTTCTTGCTTTAAACGTGTTAATTGAAAAAGTTATTAATTACAATTATTCTCTGTTATTAATGCGTTTCCATCTAAGTTCCAGCTACTTTGTATTGGTATGCAGAGATGTTTTAATGCAGTAGAGACTAGATCAACTATTCTAGGTGTATTATCATAATTATATGTTTCTATTACTTGTGTTGCGTTTGTATCTTTCCATTCTCCTCCTGAGAGGTTGCCATTAGTAGCGTTTGAACTGAAGTCTTCAATATTTGTTCCTGTACCTTCAGTAATTTTCCAATGTCCTTGCAAGTTGGCATAGTTAGGATGTGTATTGTCTAAAACCTTGCATTTCCAACTGTCAATAGCATCAGCATTTACCAAGGTGTTAAAAACCCTGACTTCAGCAACATAACCTTCAAAACCATAATTGTTTTTTCCATCTTTACCTATAGTGAAGGGTAAGTCGTTATCAATATTGCCAATATTAGACATAGATGTGCTGTTGCTTAAAATACCATCTACATATACATCTAACTTACCGTCTCTATCAAACGTAGCACTTACAGTATGCCACTTGTTATCAGTAATTACTTCGGTCGCTACATCTACACGATTAGTACCATCTCCGACGTTTACTTTAAATTTCTGACTTTCAGTTGAAAATGAGAACACATAGCCAGGATATAAGCCACTAACCCAATCTTTTTTAGCAACCATACTTACATCATTAGGGCTATTAGATCTAAATCTACATTCAATTGTAAAATCTTGTGAGGTGCCAAAACTATGTGCATTAGTGTTGTTTACTACTATATTTGTTTCACCATCAAAAAATAATTCATTAGTACTGTCTAGACAATTTTCTGCGGGTTCAATGGTAGTTTGCGTGGTAGTAGCTGCAATTTCTTGATTAGGAATATTATCGCCACTTGCAATTACAAAAATATTTCTATGCGGGTCTGTTGTGCCACCATGAAGCAAGTTTTCGCCTCCATGATCTGTACTTACCATAATAAGCCAATCTTCTTTACTGTAATTAGTGCGCGCTTTTAGGGCAGACATTAGCTTACCAATTGCGGCATCTACTTTTTCAATGGCACCAGTGTAACTAGAATTATTTGGACTAAAGCCAGAAGCATGGCCTGCATGGTCAACATCATCAAAGTGAACGAATAACGCCGTTAAGTCATTGTTAGATAATTCTAAAGCAGCCTTATCGGCGGTATCTGAAGTGGAATCTTGTGTATTAACCGTTACATCTACCACTCCAGAGGCTACCTTTTCATTAATGGGATGCCACTGCGAAACAGATACTGTTCGAAAATCAGGATTTGTATCTTCTATATACTTAAAAAAGTGTGGGTATGTTGTAAAATTTGATCCGTTAAATGTATTGTCAACAACTTTATGTTTATTTTCCCACACACCAGTTAGCATATTACTCCAACCTGGTCCGCTAATTGTAATACCTTCATGTCTAGCTTGTAGAGAGTAGGTCCCGTTAGACATTAAGTTGTTTAAGTTAGGTGTATTGGCTACAGTGAGGGCATCTGGTCTGCAGCCATCGATACCTATTAATAGCAATTTTTTTATTTTTTTCTCCGTTGGATGTGTTTCATTACTTTGGGAAGAATCGTCGCCACTATAAGCATATAAACTCAGTGTAAATACAAACGCAACAAATAATATTATTGGTAAGATTTTTTTCATTTTTATAGAATTTTAAAATATGATTTTTGAGTACCTAGAGGTACTAATATCTTGTATAGATTTCCAATTGACATAAGAATGATTTTAAATGGATAGATAGAAATTAATCAAAAATATTCAACATAAATAACTGATAAATAATATATTATTAATATAATTTACACTAGAGTGTAAGTGCTATTTTGACAAAAAATATACTCTTTTTTATAACAAAGTTGAAGGTGTTTGTCCTCCTATAATGTAACATAATTACGTAATCTTAATATAATTTGCACTATCTAAATGATTGAAACTAATTATTTTTATTGTGTTTCGTGGACTTGTGAGGTACAATATCCAAGAAGACAATAATACCTAACTTTAGTAAGAAAGAAATAGCTTAAATATTCAGTTTTCGATTTTTGCTTGATTAATTCAAAATCCTCTTCAAGTAGTTTAAAAATGTCTTCTTCCTTTTCTCTACTAAAATAGGTTTTTATTATTGCTTCAAAATCTTTGGTCGTTGCATTTTCAATGGGTATATCAAAATCGTTTTTAATTGATTTGATAAATTCAATACTTCCTGAGTTAAACAACTTCTTTTTTTCAGAGGACTCAACATGATGAAACATTTCATCAATAAACTTTACTAGGTTAATTTGGTTTATTTTAGGGAAACTACTACTAGGTGTTATAACATCAACTAAATGATTGATTATTAAAGTCTGCTTTTTATTTAAAAACAAATACTTGCTAAGTGTTGTATCATTTGAACATGAATTTAAAATATTGAGTAGTGTGGGTGTTGCAACCATACTGCCAAAGGCTATTGAAATAGATTTTATGGCTTGTCTTCTATCCATTTTAATTAAAAATACCTTGTTTAAATTGTTCTACAGCATGATTAGCAGCCCTTGCTGTTAATGCCATATAGGTTAATGAAGGGTTTTGATTTCCAGAGGAAGTCATACAAGCTCCATCTGTTACATAGACATTGGCTACTGAGTGTATCTGATTATATTTATTAAGTACAGATGTTTTTGGGTCATGCCCCATTCTGGCGGTTCCCATTTCATGTATAGCATGCCCTGGTATAAAGGCTTCTTCAAACCCTTTTACGTTAGAAAATCCAGACTTAGTTAACATTTCTATGGCTTCGGTTTTCATGTCTTGTCTCATTAGCTTTTCATTTTCTTTAAACTCGCAATCAAATACAACTGTAGGCAAACCCCATTGGTCTTTTTGGTTATAGTTTAGTGTAATTTTATTGTCATGGTATGGTAAACATTCTCCAAACCCAGTAATGCCAATATGCCAATTACCTTGATTAGAGATTTGCTCTATAAGTTCTTGTCCGTAGGTTAGCTCTTTAATAGCTCTTCTCCAGTCGCTTCTGCTTGCTGCTCCCTGAAAAGAATACCCTCTTAAAAACCTATTTTTTGACATAGAATCACCTAAGTTTTGAAATCTAGGTATATGAAAACTAGCAGGTCTAGTGTTTGTATAAGCAATATCTTTGAATCCTTCATAATCAGCAGTAGCACCTACCCTAAAATGATGATCCATTAAATTATGCCCTAATTCACCACTATCATTACCTAAACCATTTGGAAACCTACCTGATGTTGATTGTAATAAAATACTTGTTGAAGCAACGGTAGATGCACAACAAAAAATCACTTTAGCAAAAAAGGTTAATTTCTCTTTAGTTTGAGCATCTACAATGTTAACACCAATGGCTTTTTTAGTTTGCTCATTATAAATTATTTCATAGGCTATTGAATAAGGTCTTAGAGTCATATTCCCAGTTCTTTCGGCGGCTGGTAATGTTGAAGAATTACTGCTAAAATAACCCCCTATGGGGCATCCTCTCATGCATTTGTTTCTGTAGGCACAATTTGCTCTTCCCTGTCGCCTATTTTCGCCTGTAATATTGGCAAATCTACCTATTGTTAGTGTTCTATCACTATAATTTGCATGGATTCGTTTTTTAAATTCTTCCTCTACACAATTTAAGGGCATTGGAGGAGAGAAGTACCCATCTGGTAATTGCGGTAATCCTAATTTTTCACCAAAAACACCGATAAATTTTTCAGTATGGGTGTACCAAGGTTCTATATCTTCATATCGTATAGGCCAATCTACAGCAATACCTTCTTTTGTATTTGCTTCAAAATCTAAATTACTCATTCTCAAGGCTTGCCTCCCCCAAGTTAGAGAGCGCCCTCCTACATGATAACCTCTAATCCAATCAAACCTTTTTGTTTCTTGATACGGATGTATTAGATCATTTACAAACCAATGCTTCGTAGATTGATGGGTAACAAATCCTGTTCGGTTCTGCTTAAATTGTTTTTTTAAATCTGCAATACTAGGTTTTCCTCTATGTTCTAACTCCCAAGCTTTTAAATTGGCTGTTGCATAATCATCTATATGTTTTATATTTCTTCCTCTTTCAAGAACTAACGTTTTTAAACCTCCCTCACAAAGTTCTTTGGCGGCCCATCCACCTGAGATTCCTGTGCCAATTACAATAGCATCAAAAGAGTTGTTATCATTTATGTTCATACAACGAGGTTTAACTTAGCCCATAAGTTAAAAAGAAAGCGTTTATAATTCTACTATAGAAAGAAAATTATAGTTTAATTTAGAAACACATTACTTCAGCTAGTGTTGCAAATCGATCACCATCATGTGATGATTTTGCGTCAATTTTAAAGTACCTAAATGACACTTCACTATCTAAAGTGATATTTTGAATAGTATTTACATTTTGTAATTCAAAATCACCAACACTTGTCCATGTAGTGTTATCATTACTTATTAGAATTTCTATGTCTTTAATGGCTCTTGATAGTGTTTGTCTTTGTACAAAGCTGAATCCATTTACAGTTGTATTTTCTCCAGTATCGACTGTAAGAGAATGAGGATAAGATGCTGATGAGCAACTACCACCCCAGCAAGAATGCCAATAGGTTGTATAATCATCGTCAAGTATATCGTTTGCTCTACCAGTAGTTCCTTCGCCTGATATTTCTTCACTACTAAAGCTCGCTATAGTCCAATTAGACCTGTCTAAATAATTTTGTTCACCAAAAGTGATAATTGGAATTCCTTCCTCAAATTCATAGAAATAAGAGAGGTTAGTTATATCGCCTGAAGTATGATTAAGACGTAGTCTTAAGGTGTATGGGGTATTACCCTTTTTATGAAACTCACTAATAGGCATACTTGCGCTAAAATTACTAGTAATTACCTCTGCAGTCCAGGTAACGGCGTCATAGTCTGCATTGTCATCGGCCGGATCATGATAAATACTAATATAATTTACGGGTACATCGGTGTTTACAGTTCCAGAGATATTTATAAATCCGTTGTCATAGTTTGCTTGAAAATTTTCAATTACTGCACTTGCACCTGTATAAAATAGTTTATCTGTGCTATTGAATAATTGATTGTTGTTGAGTATAGCACAACTCGCCTTGGTTAAAAAGGTAGGAGTGTCGCCATAGGTGTAATTGCCCGCGCCCATTAAAGCAGTGCCTTTTTGAGAATTTGAAATATCTGAAACCTTTTCCTTGTTATGAGGCAAGTTTAAACCATGACCTAACTCATGAAGGAGTCCTCCAATGTAGGTAGTTGCTCTAGTACCTAAAGTACCATCCGTTCCAAGGTATTTTATGTCCATGTCATTATAATCTGTTGCGAAACACCATTTGCCAAGCCCATAATAAGGGGCATCACTATTGGTAGGATCATCTACAGGTGATATTACCAAGAAATGATCGCCATTGTTTTTATCTGGATTTGCATTATAATAAGCTTCAATTTCAGCTTTCATTTTAACACCACCACCTTCATAAGGATAAAAAGAAGCTTCTTGTTGCCCTTCAACATAGTCAATTTTAATTCTATTTTTTTGGGTGTCAATAAGTAAACTAAATGTCTTCTCACCAAAACCATTCGTTACCATGTTTTGTTTAAAAAACTCTTGACCTTGTAGCAGAATTTCGCTCAACCTTTTGTGAGATTCATTTCTGTTTGCCATACCTTTTGGTATAAAATAGATGATATTTAAGTTATAGTTGCTTGATGAGGTATAATTAAACTCTTCATCTTGTTCGCCAACTGGACCTGGATCATTAATTTCTGAATCTTCAGAGCAAGCAATCAGAAGAGTTAACAAAACAAGAAACTTGACTTTTAACAATAGTTTAATTTTCATAATCAATATATTGGGATATGCCATATCAAATTTAGCCTAATTCAATATAAGCTAGTGGCAATTTTTTATCATTAACAGTAGTCATTTTATTCAATATCTATAAAACGAGCTTTATATATATGAGTAAATTATTACTGTTTTTCAATTAATTTTTGTGATTAAGCACCTGACTTTTAATCTCTATTTGATTTATAGCATACTTTTTTAAAAACTCTTCTAAGTTATCGGCAAGCATAGATTTACTCTTAAACGATTTAGGAGTTACTTTAAAGTGTTTTTTAAAACTTTTTGAGAAGTATTTAGGATCATTAAAGCCAACCATATAAGCAACTTCAGAAATTGTATAGCCAAATTTTGTCAATAAAATTGCAGCTTTCTTTAAGCGAAGTAATCTTACAAAATCAATAAGTGTTAAACCTGTAACCGATAAACATTTTCTGTATAAGCTTGAATAGCTCATATTTAGAATATCAGCCAACTCATCGACTTTAAACTTAGAATCTTGAAGCCTTTCATTGACATGAAAAGTCAATTTTTCAAGAAATATTTCCTCTTGAGATTTATTTATTTTTATTTCAGGTTTATTAATTAGTTCTTTTCTGTATTTAGAGATTATATTTTCTTTTGAAAGAAGTAGGTTGTTAATTTTAAGAATGAGTTCATTGGTATTAAATGGTTTGTTGATGTATTCAATTGCCCCAGTTTTTAAGCCCTCAATTTTTGCTTTGGTAGAATTTTTGGCCGTGAGTAGAACTATAGGGATATGCTTTGTTAAGTTTTGTTTTTTAAGCGCTCTACACATTTCTATACCATCCATTTCTGGCATCATTATATCACTTATTATAAGATCTGGAAGATTGTTTTTTGCGTGATAAAATCCTTCTTTACCATTTTCTGCCAAAAGGATGTTATATTGTTTTTGTAATAATTCTTTTAAAAATTGTTGTAACTCAAAATTGTCCTCAACAACAAGAATGGTTTTCTTAGATTTGTCTAAAATTTTGTCCGTTTTACTGTGTTTATCTTGCTCAGCTATTGTTAGAGGTAAGTTTTCTTGGCTTGATGTAATCTTTTCATAATCATCATAATGACTTTCTGATATAGGTAGTTTTATCGAAAAGGTTGTACCTTCTCCTGAGCTACTATTTACTTTAATTTTACCTTTATGTAGCTTAACAAGTTCTTTGGTAAGGGCCAACCCGATACCCATTCCTTTGGCATTTTTACTGCCTTTTGATCTGTAAAAAATTTTAAATATTTTATCAAGTTCTTCTTTTTTTATACCTGAACCAGAATCTGAAATTGAAATTTTAATGAAGTTCTTCTTATTTATCGGTGCTACCGTTAATATTACATTGCCTTCTTGAGGCGTGTACTTAAAAGCATTAGATAATAAATTATATAATATATGCTCTAATTTTTCTTTATCATACCATGCGTTGGTTAAGTTTTTTGGACAATTGACTGAAAAGTCAATTTTTTTACTTCTCGCCAATTCTTTAAATGATAGACAAACTTTATTGATATCATTATACAAGTCATTCTGTGTCACAGCTAATTTTAACTTGTTTAATTCTTTATTTCTAGTCAAAGTTAATTCTCGAGCGATTCTAGACAAGCGATTTGCATTATTTGATATAATATTTAATCGTTCTTTTAACAGCATATTTCCATTTGATTCTGCACGTTTTAGCATATCTTCAATAGGACCTAAAATTAATGTGATAGGCGTTTGAATCTCATGCGACATTTTAGCGAAGAAATTCATTTTTGCTTCATACAACTCATTCTCTTTTCTTCTACTTATTTTATTTATAAGTAGTTTTTTTCTTAAAGTGTACCATCTGTAGCCTCCAAATAATAAAATGCTGAGCAGTATAGTGTATAAAAAATAAGCCAGAGGTTTTTTCCATAGTGGTTGTTCAATGACAATATTTAAATTTTTCTTATATGTTAAAGAATTGTTATTTGCTTCAGTGGCTTTTATTTCTAAAGTATATTCACCAGGAGGGATATTTGTATATGTAGCTAGACCTTCTGAGTAAGTACTTTTCCAATCTTCATCAAAACCATTCAGTTTATAAGAATATTGATAATTAGGATTCAAAATATTATCTATGGCAGAAAATCGTATTGAGAAAGAAGATTGATCATTTTTTAAATATAAATCTTCGATGTTATAAATGTCAGAAGTTATTTGGCTAGATAATAAATTTTTTGCAGGTTTATTTAAAACCTCTATATCACTGATGAGTAGTTTGGTAGTTGTTTTTTCTTTATTCAGTTTTTTAGGGTTAAAAAAATTTACACCTTCTTTCGAACCAAAATACAATATGCCACCATTATCTTTAAAGACGGATCTTGACATATAAGAGTTACTTTGAAAGCCATCGGTTGTATAAAAAGTAGTAACTAGATTTTTCTTTCTGTCAAAATGATGAATACCATTTGTAGAGCCCATCCATATATTATATGGATCTGTAGTAATTACAGAATTAAAAGCTTTTGTAGTTAAAACATTTAGGTTGTTAAAGTCTTCAAACTCTTTATTTTCAGTATTAAAAAGTAGTAACTTTCCTTTACTGTTTATAAGCCAGATTTCATGAGGTTTACCTAGGCTCATAGACCTTACGTTAGGAAAGCTTTCATTAGCACTATTTTCAAAATGTGTAAAAGTAGAATAATCAATATTATTATAGTTTTCGTTAAACTTAAAGAGCCCTCCACCATAGATGCCTAACCAAATATTTTGTTGACCATCTTCAATAATACTTTCTACAATAATACCGTTTAATCCGTTTTCATTATAATTAAAACTGGCAAGAGGCTTTTGATTAGCATCATAAATATTGATGGCTACATTAGAGCCCACCCATACTCTTCCTTTTGAATCACCAAATACTGTTCGTACATCTGTTGCTTTCTGATTTTTGTTATTAAACACAGAAACATTATTAAATGTTTTAAGCTTTTGATTATAATGCCAAAGACCATTTTTGTAGGTGCCAAACCAAATGTTTTTGTAATTATCTTCAGTAATAGATTGTATGTAGAAATTATCGTCATAAAAAAATTGCTTCGAGGGTACTGCATTATCTTTGGCTACTGTTAATCCGTTTCCATCAGAACCCATCCATAAATTATGGTTTGAATCTTTATAAATACTTAAAATTCTTAAAGGGACATTATTGGTGGAACCTTTAAGATAGTTAACATTTTTATTGGGTTTTGGAATAACGTTAACAATACCATAATTAGTAACAATCCATATATTCTTATGGCTATCTTCGTTAATATGTATTATGGTATTGCTACTAAGCGAAAACTCATTTGAGTTATTCTTTTTATAAAGGTCTATCTTTCCATTTTTACTATTAATCCTATACAAACCATCACCATCTGTTCCTCCCCAAATATTACCATCACTATCTAAAAATAAGGCTATAAAAAGTTCATTATTAAGATTGTAAGGGCTCTGTTTTAAGAAAGCGTCTTGAATAAATTCTTGCTTTTTAATATCGTAAATAAGTAAACCAAAAGCTTCAGTTCCTATCCATAGTTTATTGTCCTTATCAGCTTGCAGTGCAATGGGACCTGGATAGTCTGTAAATGGCCCAATAAGCTCATTTAATGTTTTGGTTTTTATTGAGTAATGATAAATCTTACCTTTAGATGTACTTATGTAGAATTCTTCCTTATTGATAAATTCAATACTTTCGGCTTTGTTATCGACACCATTCAAATTAGGAATGGTGGTAATGACTTCTGCTTTTTTATTTTTTAAACTATAAACAATACCCGTTTTAGTAACCACCCAGGCTTCTTTGCCTGTAGTTTGAATGAGGCTTGTAGGCTCTTTTAAAGAGTTAGAAAAATCAAAGAACCTACCTTCAACAGAATTATATTTAGAGAGAAACCCATTGTTGCTTTTTATCCATATATTTTTGTAGCTATCTGCATGAAGATGGTTAATTCCGTCTGTACTAGCTATTTCTGGGAAAATATCTGTTTTTGTAACAAAATGATAGCTATACCCATTATATTTTAATATTCCACTACCTGTATTCATCCAAATATTACCTAAAGAATCTTGTACAGTACCTAAAACACTTATGTCTTTATTATTAAGCTGAGGTTTAAGATGCTTAAAATTTATATCATGCTGTGCAAAAGATGTTATGGATAAACAAATGAAAAATAGGGAGTAAAAGATTTTTATATATCTAGTTGAATTCATTTTCTTTAAGATTGTCACTTGACGTTTCAAACGATTATTGTAAAGGTATTAATATATTTTAGGATGAAACTAAGAAACTGACTGGTTAACCAGTTCTCTAGGTAGATGATTTTATTAAAAAGGTGTAAATATTAGTCAAAAAC
Organism: Maritimimonas sp. 2210JD6-3; assembly: GCF_056591795.1. NCBI lineage: Bacteria > Pseudomonadati > Bacteroidota > Flavobacteriia > Flavobacteriales > Flavobacteriaceae > Maritimimonas > Maritimimonas sp. 2210JD6-3. The sequence continues at coordinate 12,761 of NZ_JBWQOJ010000029.1, forward strand.
CTAATAAAGATTAAAAAGTACTGCTTTTTGCCAAAAACACATACACTTTTATAAATAAGAATAAACCAAATTTGTGTGTATTAAACATGCAAACAATGAATTCAAGACGAAATTTTGTTAAAAAAACAGCTTTAGTATCTGCTGGTATTGCGGTAATTCCTAGCCTATCTTTTGGAGCATCTTTAAGTAAAGACTCACAGAAGCTAAGATTGGCATTAATTGGTGTGGGGCTCAGAGGTACCAATCATTTAAACAATGCTTTACAACGAAAAGATACTGAAATAACAGCAATTTGTGATATAGATCCTAAGCGAATAGAGATAGCCTTAAAAAAGATTGAGAAATCTGGAAACAAAAAGCCCAAAGTTTTTGGAAAGAATGACTACGATTATAGAAATCTATTAGACTTAAAAGAAGTAGATGCCGTAATAATAGCAACGCCATGGTTGTGGCATGCCAGAATGGCTTGTGATGCTATGAAAGCAGGTAAATATACTGGTTTAGAAGTATCTGCGGCAAATACACTAGAAGAATGTTGGGATTTGGTGAATGTTCACGAAGCTACAGGCTCACATTTGATGATCCTAGAAAACGTAAACTATCGCAGGGATGTATTGGCAGTATTAAATATGGTGCGTCAAAATGTTTTTGGCGAACTGCTTCATTTTAGATGTGGCTATCAGCATGACCTACGCCATGTGAAATTCAATAATGGTAAACAACCTTATGGAGGTGGAGTAGAGTTTGGAGAAAAGGGTCTGTCTGAAGCTAAATGGCGTACACAACATTCGCTATTGAGAAATGCTGATGTATATCCTACCCATGGTTTGGGGCCTATAGCTACCATGGCAAATATCAATAGAGGCAATAGGTTTGCATCTCTTACCTCACATGCTTCCAAAGGGGTTGGCTTACATAAATACATAGTAGATAAAGGAGGAGCAGATCATCCTAATGCCAAATTAAAATGGAAACAAGGAGACGTTATTACTTCTACTATTGAAACAACAAATGGCGAAACTATAATTATTACCCATGATGTAAACTCCCCAAGACCCTATTCATTAGGGTTTAGAGTGCAAGGTGCTCAAGGGTTAACAGATTTTGACTACCATACGCGCCGTATTTATATAGAAGGCGTTTCTAAAGATCACGGTTGGGAAGCTATGGATGAATGGTTAAAGAAATATGACCACCCATTGTGGAAAAAGTTTGGCGAATATGCCGAAGGCTCAGGGCATGGTGGGATGGATTTCTTTGTTATGAATGCCTTTGTTGAGTCTGCTAAACAGAATGTAGCACCACCTATGGATGCTTACGATGCAGCAGCTTGGAGTGCCGTTACGCCTCTTTCTGAAATATCGATAGAAAATAATGGTGAACCGCAAGATTTTCCTGATTTTACAAAAGGTACATGGATAAAGCGTAAATCATATAATTGGATAAAAGAGACCTATTAATAACTAACTTAAATAATTTCTATATGAAAAAAAGTGTATTATTTTTACTAATCCTTTTACTTTTCTTTTCGATATTTATACATGCTCAAGAAAGAATCGTTAAAGGTACCGTAACAGATGAGTCTGGCTCTCCCATTATGGGGGCAACCATTCTTGTAAAAGGTGTTGCGAGAGGTACTTCTACAGACTTTGATGGTAACTTTTCCATAAATACTTCACCAAAAGAAATCTTGGTAGTGTCCTTTGTTGGCTATATAACCAAGGAGGTATTGGTAGGTAATCAAACCACAGTTAATATTACATTAATTGAAGACTTAAATCAGCTTGATGAAGTGGTAGTTGTTGCCTATGGTACACAGAAAAAAGAAACAGTAACATCATCAGTGGTCGAAGTGAAATCTGACAAATTAGCTGATGTAACCGTGCCAGAAGTAGCAACAATGTTACAAGGTAAAGTAACTGGAGTACAGATTTTACCCAGTAATGGATCGCCTGGGTCTTCACCAAACATTCTCATTAGAGGAAGATCTTCTATAGCAAACACAAATTCACCACTTTGGGTTATCGATGGTATAATTTTCGGGAATTCCGACCCTAAATTAAATCCAAATGATGTAGCGAGTTTATCGGTTTTAAAAGATGCTTCTGCTACGGCATTATACGGAAATAGAGGTGCCAATGGTGTAATTATCGTTACTACCAAAAGAGGAACTATTGGATCTAAACCACAGATTAGAGTAGCTGTAAAATCTGCCATAAATCAGTTTAATCCAGGAAAGTTTGAAGTTATGAATTCTCAACAGCTGTTCGATTTTCATACAGCTTTAGGTAATAATACTACTGTTAGTCCTTGGTTTACAGAAGATTTATTAAGTAGAGATTATGATTGGATTGATGGAGCCACTAAGGATGCTTTTGTAAGAGATGCTTCAATTACTTTTACTTCTGCTACAGAGAAACTAAACCTGTTGATCTCATCAGGGTTTTACAATGAAGAAGGAACTTTGATTGGTAACGAACTAGACAGATATTCTTATCGTACTAATTTGGATTATAAAATTTCGAATAAATTAACTATTAAGCCAAAGTTGTATTTTGTTTTTGATAGGAAAGAGAATCAAAATCAAGCACCATTGTATGAAGCTTACACAAACTTACCGTGGGATTTGCCATTTGCTCCAGATGGTTCTGTTGTAAATGCTAACCAAGCACAAGGTGATGATTGGTTAGGTAGAGATAAGAGAAATTTTTTCTACGACCGCCAATGGAACTATACAGATTCCAGATCCTTTGATTTATTTGCCAGTTTTGATTTTGAGTATGAGTTATTGCCAAAGCTAACATATATTTCTACTAACAACTTTAGGTGGGGTAACTTCGAGTCTTTTAGTTATACAGATCCAAGATCAAATGCAGGCCGTCCAGTAAATGGATCTGTAAGTGATTTTACATTTAGATCATTAAATAGGTTTACAAATCAAATGTTAAAGTATTCTAATGTGTTTAATGATGATCATACTGTAAATGTACTAGCAGCCTATGAGTACAATGATTCACAGTCTAAAAATATTACAACAGAATCTGAAAATATAGTAGCCAATGCCGAAGTGCAAAATCTTGGTATTAAACCAGTAAGGGCAAATGGTTCGGCTGGAGAAAGTGCGCAACAATCACTTTTATTATCTGCAGAATATGACTATAAAAACAAATATTTTGCTAAGGGATCTTTAAGGAGAGATGGAGCTTCTGCTTTTGCCCCAGATTATCGTTATGGTAATTTTTATTCAATAGCAGCGGGTTGGAACATTCATAAAGAAGATTTTTTTAATATAAATGCCATAAATACCTTAAAACTAAGAGCTAGTCGTGGTTCAGTCGGTAACCTTATTGGTGGTTTTGCGTTTTTAACTACATATTCAGTTGGATTTCAGTATGCAGGTCTTAATGCAGCAAGACCAGCTCGTCTTGGCACAGAAGATATCTCATGGGAAAAAGTTACTGAAACCAATGCGGGAATAGATGCTAGATTGTTTAATGCAATAGATTTAACGGTAGATTATTACCATAAAAATAGTGATGATTTATTATTTTTTACTAGAGTTCCAGATATAACTGGTTTTAGAGGAAGGTTTCAAAACATTGGATCTGTTGTTAATAAAGGTATAGAACTTTCATTTGCGGCAGACGTTATTAATAAGGAAGATTTCGGTGTAAATCTAGGATTTAATATAAGTTTTAATAAAAATGAAGTTACAGAAATACCTAATGGAACGGACATTTTAGGAGGATCTTTTATTATTAGAGAAGGTGAAGAATTCGGTTCATTCTATATGAGAAGGTGGATAGGTGTCGATCCAGCAAATGGAGAACCCGTTTATGAGATTATAAATGAAGATGGCACTAGTTCTCCTACTAACGATTATAATTCTGCCACCTTACAAATTGCTGGTTCTGCAAACCCCGATTTTATAGGAGGATTTAATACCAATTTTAGATACAAGAATTTTAGTTTAAGTTCCAATTGGAGTTTTTCTTATGGGGCAGAATTATATAATGCTTCTCGTAACTTATTCGACTCAGATGGTTTCTATTTACAATTTAACCAAATGGTATTGCCTGATGGTTGGAGCAGATGGGAAAAACCAGGTGACGTAGTAACGCACCCTAAACCACGCATAGGTGGTTACGAAGGTAGTAATCAAACCTCTACACGGTATCTTGAAGATGGTAGCTATTTAAGAATGAATAATGTTAGGTTTTCTTATGACTTACCACAGTCTGTACTAGATAAAATAGGGCTCTCAGGCTTTAACATATATCTATCTGGAGATAACTTGGTAACCCTAACAAGGTTTACAGGGGTAGATCCTACAGTAAGTAATGGTATTGGAGGTACTAGTCTTGGATTTACAAGTTTAGGTTACCCAGTACCAAAGCGTTATGCTTTAGGCCTAAATGTTACATTTTAATTAAAATATAGATATGATGAAAAGAATAAATTATTTATTGCTGTTAATGGTCACTGTATTTGTAAGTTCATGTGAATTAGACAGAACCCCATTTACAGAGATAGCCGCTGAGGAGCTTTTTGCAGATCCAGGAGCTGCACAGGCAGCAACTCTTGGTAATTACTTAACCTTAAAGGGAGAGTTGGGCTACGACGGGTGGTCAGATGACCTACATCGTATGTCTGAATATTCTGGAGATAATGTTATGATAAGTGGAGGAACTACAGATCCACTGTTCTTTTTTTACAATTATCAAAGAAATCCTAATAATAACAGGGCAGATAGATTTTGGAGAAATTCTTACCTAACAATAGCAGGTGTTAATACAGTTTTAGAATTACTAGAAGAAGGTACAGATGAGGCAAATCAAGTACTTGGAGAAAACTATTACATAAGAGGATTGGTGTATTTTCAAATGGGTAATATTTTCGGCAGACCATATAATCAAGGAACGTCGAATCTATCTGTACCTTTAAGGTTAACAGCAAACCTTGATGATATACCAGACAGACATACTGTTGGTGAAGTGTATGATCAAGTAATAGCAGATTTATTAAAGGCAGAAGAATTAATGACAGAAAATAAAGGAGCGTCATTTGCCTCTAAAGAAGCTGCACAAGCTTTATTATCGAGAGTTTACCTTTATATGAGAGATAACGCTAAAGCAATAGAATATGCAGATAAAGTTATTAACTCTGGTCAATATTCACTGTTATCTGATGAAAGTTTTGCCACTATGAATAGGTTGGCTCCAGCTGAAAATGAAGAGGCAATATTTTCAATTACATTAACTAAGGGTATTGACATTCCAGGTTTAGATGATTGGTTTACAATTGGTTCGTTCTATGCTCAAATAGATGGTGTAGGTTGGGGAGAAATGTATGCTTCAAAATCGTATTTAGATTTAATTAATCAAAATAAAGGAGACTTAAGAAAAAGGTTTATTGAACCTCAATACCTGCTTGATGATAATAACCAAAGAATACCTGCCGTGTATTGGGTTGATGAAAGTAATTATACGTATGTTTTTGCTAGAACAACAGAAAGTGGAGGTATTATTACTTTTGATTATAATGGTAATAATTATACGTTACAATCAGAGTCAGTAAACGGCAGAACGGTTTATTATTTTAACGGACCAAATGGTAGGCAAGATGTCACATTTGATTTCGATATGGATAAGCGCAACGGCTATCCTAAATTCTATATTTTAAAGGCTTCACAGCAAGAAAACGATTTACATTTATGGTCTCCAACAGTATCACGTTTAGCGGAGATGTATCTAAATAAAGCTGAAGCTTTAGCTAAACAAGGTGCTGATAATATTGCTTTAGATAATATAAACGTATTAAGAGAAAGGGCGCAAATACCACCCTATACCTTAGCTACGATACCAGCTGGTAAAACGGTTTTAGATTTGGTGCTTGAAGAACGTCAACTAGAATTGGCTTTCGAAGGACATAGAAAATTTGATGTTTACAGAAACGGAAGAACCATGAATAGAAGATATCCTGGAACTCACTTGAATAATGCCGCACCATTTTTTGAGATAAATGCTAGTAGTAACGTTATAATAGAATTTATTCCAGAACAACAGATTTTGCTTCAACCCACATTAGTTCAAAATCCACAATAATGGTAAATAATATCATGAAAGACTTTATGTTTAGGTTTTTCATGATATCATTAAGATTTAATAAATGACTCTATATAATTTTAAATATTATTTTTTATTCTGTTGCTTGACGTTAATTATAATATCATGCGGTAAGTCTGCAAATGATTTAGAAATAAATAAATTATTTACTGAAGTTCCTGCAGAGATTACCAATATAAATTTTCAAAACAAAATACTGGAGTCTGAAAAGTTACACTACTATAGATACTTGTATATATATATTGGAGGAGGTGTCGCTGCTGCAGATTTTAATAACGATGGCTTGCAAGATCTTTTTTTTACTTCAAATATATATCCTAATAAACTCTATTTAAACAAGGGTAATTTTAAGTTTGAAGACATAACTGAAAAAGCGGGCATTGAAAAACGTGTAGGTTTTGATGCAGGCGTTTCTATAGCCGATGTAAATAATGATGGTTATGTTGATATTTATATAAATAGAGCAGGTTGGTATACTGGTGATCAAAAATTGGCTAATATGCTTTATATCAATAATCAAAACCTAACATTTACAGAAAAGGCCGCTGAATATGGTTTAAACGATAGTAATAGATCGATTTCTTCTACATTTTTTGACTATGATAAAGATGGTGATTTAGACCTTTATGTAGCAAATGCACCATCAGATTTTAACCTTTCTGGGGCATTGTTAGATTTAGAAAAAGTTATTAATACTAAAGAAACAGCTACACATAAAAGTAGTGATAAACTCTACCAAAACAATGGCAAAGGTAAGTTTACAGATGTTTCAGAAAAAGCAGGAATTGTACCTGATTTAGGTTTTGGACTTCATCCACAAGTAGCTGACTTAAATAATGATGGGTGGCTAGATATTTATGTGAGTAATGACTTTATAACACCAGATTTTGCATACATTAACAATGGTGACGGCACTTTTACTGATAGAAGAAATGATCTTTTTAAACATATCTCATATTACAGTATGGGATCTGATATTACTGATATTAATAATGATGGATTTCCAGATTTATTTGTTCTCGATATGAGTCCTGAAGATTATGTCAGGTCTAAAACAACTATGGCTATGATGCCAATAAAAAGGTTCAATGAGATGGTTGAAAATAATTACCATTATCAATACATGCATAATGTTTTGCAGCTTAATAATGGTAATGGAACTTTTAGTGAAATGGCGAATCTTTCTGGTGTTGCTAAAACTGATTGGAGTTGGTCAGCTTTATTTGCAGATTTTAACCTAGATGGTAATAGCGATTTGTATGTAACAAATGGTATCTACAGAGATGTAGTAGATAGAGATGTGAATAATGAAATTAATGATTATATTAAAAAAAATAAGAAAAATCTTACTGAGGAAGATTTTTATAAATTTACCCAAAAGCTTCCACAGCAGAAACTTAAAAATTACTTCTTTGAGAATGATGCCAACCTAAATTTTGTAAATAAAACAGACGAATGGTCTAACTTAAAAGAAACATTTTCAAATGGAGCCGTCTATGTAGATTTAGATAATGATGGCGATCTAGATGTGGTTACCAATAATATAGACGAAAATGCTACTATATTAAAGAATAATAGCAGAGAACTTAATAAGGGTAATTACCTGCAAGTTACATTCAAAGGGCCAAAAAATAATCCTTTTGGCGTGGGTGCCAAAGTAAAGCTTTATAGACCAGACAATAAACACCTTACCAGAGAATTAATTAACGCAAGAGGCTATTTATCTTCAGTTTCTAATAAATTACATTTTGGTTTAGGGAAACAAGAGAAGGTAGATTCTCTAACAATTATTTGGGCAGATGGTAAAAAGCAAACTATACGAGACTTAGAGGCTAATCAAACTGTAAAAATAGGGTACGAAGAAGCTTTAAATTCAGTAAAAAACGCTACCAGTTCTTTAGCACAAACTTTATTTTTAAAACAGCCTTTTAATGCTTCGCATCAAGAGAAAATATTCAATGATTATGATGTACAACTGCTTTTACCGCATAAATTATCTCAGTTGGGTCCAGCGGTTGCAAAATCTGATTTAAATAATGATGGAATTGATGACATTTATATTGGTGGAGCACATACTTATGCCGGAAAAATTTTACTATCTACTAAAAATCAAGGTTATAAAGAACTTAGTTTAAAAATTTTCGATAATGATAAATTATATGAAGATGTTAGCGCTACTTTTTTCGATGCTGATAGTGATGGAGATCAAGACCTGTATGTTGTAAGTGGTAGTTACGAGTTTAATGAAAAACCTGAGCTCTTATATGATAGACTCTATATAAACAATGGAAATTTCAATTTCACCAAATCAGAAAACAGAGTGCCTAAAATTGAAACAGCAGGTTCTGTGGTAATTGCTTCAGATTATGATAATGATGGAGATCAAGATCTTTTTGTTGGAGGTAGAGTTATTCCTGGTAAATACCCACATGCTCCTAAAAGTACTTTGCTTATAAATGAAAGCGGAAAGTTTGTTGATAGAACAGGCCAACTGGCGCAAGACATTGCTAAAATTGGCATGATAACATCTGCACAATGGGCAGATATTGATCAAGATGAAGATTTAGATTTAATTGTTGCTGGAGAATGGATGGGTATTGAAGTCTTCACCAATGATAAAGGTACACTTAATAGAGATACTACGTACAACAATTTATCAAATCTAACAGGATGGTGGAATAAGATTCTAATAGATGATATTGATAATGATGGTGATTTAGATATAGTGGCAGGTAATCTTGGTTTAAATTACAAATTTCATGCTTCGCCAGAAAAACCTTTTCACGTATATACTAACGATTTTGATGCTAATGGTACTGAAGACATCATGCTCGCTAAACACAATGAATTAAACCTTGTTCCTGTAAGAGGAAAAAGTTGTACAGCACAGCAAATGCCGTATTTAAAAGAAAGAGTAAAGACATACAATGAGTTTGCAAACAGTAGTTTGCAACAAATAATTGGCGATACATTTGATGATGCTATTCATTTTCAAGTAGTAGAATTTAGATCAGGTTATTTTATAAATAATAACAATCATTTTGAGTTTGTTCCATTCCCAATGGAAGCACAAATTAGTACTATAAACAGTATCCTCTTCGAAGATTTTGATGGTGATGCTATAAAAGACTTGCTTTTAGCGGGTAATAATTACACATCAGAAGTAGAGACTACCAGGGCTGATGCAGGAATAGGAGTATTTCTTAAAGGTACAAATAATAAGAACTTTCAATATATACATAATAAGCTAACAGGAATGTATGCTGACGGAGACGTTAGACACATGTTACTGTTAAAAAATAAGGATTCTAAATCGGTACTTATTGCTAATAATAATGATAAGTACCAACTATACAGAACTATTAATTAGATATTATTTTATACAAATTAAATTAGAAGTTATGACCAAAGCAATGAACATTAAGTTATTACTGATAGTATTTGTCGGTATGGGGATTTCACTTTTGTCGTGTGATCCCGATCAGATATTATATTCGCCAGTTATTGAGGTGGGAGCACCAGACCCAGATCCAGATTCAGGAATTAATCCAACAGGAGAATTATCAAATAGAAACGGTTGGAAAATAATTGACTTAAGTTCAGAAGAGACAACGGGTGAAGGAGAAACAGGAAGAGCCGCTGATGTGCTAGACGGAGATAGTACTACGTATTGGCATTCGTGCTGGTCATGTGATCCGCAGAACGAATATCCTCATTACCTAACCATAGATATGGGGCAAGAACTTTCTGTAGGAGGTATTCAATATACACATAGAGATACTGGGAGAAGAAGTGTAAAGGATCTCGAAATTCAGATAAGTACAGACAATGAAACATTTACCTCTGTAGGAGACTTTGTATTGCAAAATGGTGAAAGCGATGCTGATCCGCGTGTTCTAGATCCTCAAGATTTTGGTTTCACTCCTGTTAATGCTAGATATATCAAAGTAATAATGAAGTCATCATATGACGAGGCCGTGTTTGCCGCAGCTTCAGAGATAAATCTCTTTGTGTCTGGTGAAGATACAAGCAATGTAGCGCCAACGGGAGAACTCTCAGATAGAGCTGGTTGGTCTATTGCAGATTTCAGTTCAGAAGAGACAACAGGTGAAGGCGATACGGGTAGAGCTGCAGATGTATTGGATGGAGATGGAGCAACGTATTGGCATTCATGCTGGAGTTGTGATCCACAAAATGAATATCCACATCATTTAACCATAGATATGGGGCAAGAATTTTCTGTAGGTGGTATTCAATATACACATAGAGATACTGGGCGAAGAAGTGTGAAAGATCTTGAAATTCAGGTAAGCACAGACAATGAAACATTTACTTCTGTTGGAGATTTTGTATTGCAAAATGGTGAAAGTGATGCTGATCCGCGTGTTCTAGATCCTCAAGATATTGGTTTCCCCCCTGTTAATGCTAGGTATATTAAAGTGATAATGAAATCGTCTTATGACGAAGCCGTTTTTGCTGCAGCTTCAGAAATAAATGCTTACGTAACTGGAGGTGGTGGTACTGGTAATGTTGCGCCAACAGGAGATTTATCAGATAGAAATGGTTGGACTGTAACTGAATACAGTACTCAAGAAGATCAAGGTGGTGAAGGCGATACAGGTAGAGCAGCAGATGTATTAGATGGTAATTTAGATACGTACTGGCATTCTTGCTGGAGCGGATGTACAGCTACTGCACCACATCATATTACAATAGACATGGGATCTGAAGTACAAGTAGGAGGCTTACAATTTGCCCAAAGGCAAACATTGTCAAGAGCTATCAAAGATATAACTGTTGAAGTAAGTACAGACAATTCAAATTGGACGTCTGTAGGGGATTTTGTTTTAGAAGAAAAAACTGAAGCTCAAGATGTAGGATTTTCTCCTGTAAGTGCAAGATATATAAGAGTGATTATGAAATCGGCCTTTGACGGTACCGAAAATGGAGCCATGGCAGAAATAAATGCCTATGTAAGTGGTTCTACAAATAATAATAGTACAATCTACGACCGAACGAATTGGACAATAGTTGAATATAGTACCCAAGAAGATCAAGGCGGTGAAGGCGATACAGGTAGAGCAGCAGATGTGTTGGATGGTAATTTAGATACATACTGGCATTCTTGCTGGAGTGGATGTACTCCTACGCCACCACATCATATTACAATAGATATGGGAGAAGAGTTAAGTGTTGCCGGATTACAGTTCGCGCAAAGACAAACCTTATCTAGAGCTGTAAAAGATATTACCATAGAATTAAGTATAGATAATTCAAACTGGACTTCTGCGGGTGACTTTGTATTAGAGAACATAGCTGATGCTCAAAACATTGATTTTACAACTACCAATGCTAGGTATATACGAATAATTATGAAGAACGCTCATGATGAATCTGATAATGGAGCAATAGCAGAAATCAGTGCTTATAATTAAATATTTTAATATTAATAATTTAAAATGAAGAAATTGAAAGTTTTAATAATGTTTTTTATGGGAATTGCTATAAACGCATGCAATTCCGACGATATCTCTGGAGATAACCCCAGCCCAGGAGGTGACCCAGATCCAGTAACATTAATGTTTACAAAAACAATACCTGCAGGATCTAATAGTTGGGTTGTTAATAATTTACAACAAGATGGGGTGGTTGTTTCTAATTCTGGAATTCATAATTGGACAGAAACAACAGACATCATTCGCACGTTCTTTAACCTGTCTTCAGCTGGAGAATTACATTTAGGTTTAAATGCGAAATCACCCGATGGAACTTCTAAAATAAAAGTTACTGTAGGCGGTGAAACTAAAGAGATTACAATAACTAATACAGATTATGACACTGTAGAAGTAGGAGCCTTTAATGTATCTTCTGGTTATAACTATATAGAAATACAAGGTTTAGAAAAATCAGGAACACATATTGGAGATATTAATGATATACTAATTGGTGGTGCTGCTGCAGAGGGTGCTGTGGCCTATGTACCAGTTGAAGAGTTTTATTTTGGTAGAAGAGGTCCATCAGACCATCTTAGTTATACCTTGCCGTCTGGCAAGACAGTAAAATACTTTTATAATGAAGTTACCGTGCCAGAAGGTGAAGATGTTGTAGGTTCCTTTTTTATGGCTAATGGTCACTCACAAGGATATTTTGGTATGCAAGTTAATTCAGATTCAGAAAGACGTTTTCTTTTCTCTATTTGGAGTGCCTTTAGTACAGACGATCCTAATCAAATACCAGAAGATTACAAAGTTATTAATCTCGGTAGTGGGCAAGGTGTTACCGTACAAGATTTTGGTAATGAAGGCTCTGGTAAACAATCGTTTAAAAAAGTAGCTTGGAAAGCTGGTACCACATATAAATTTTTATTAAAGGCAGAACCCTCAGTAAATGAATCAACAGATTATACGGCTTGGTATTTTGATCCAGAGGTTGGAGATTGGCAACTTATGGCTGGTTTGAGAAGACCAAAGACCTCTACTCACCTTACAGGATTGCATTCATTTTTAGAGAATTTTAGCCCTAGTACTGGTTATATTGAAAGAATGGTAAATTATGGTAATCAATGGGTTTTAGATACTGATGATAATTGGACAGAACTAACACAAGCTAGATTTACGGTAGATGCTACGGCTAATAATGGTTATAGGTTAGATTATGCTGGCGGGACAGATGGAAATAAGTTTTTCTTAAAAAATTGCGGTTTTTTTAATGATGATGTAAATCCTAATACCAATTTTGATAGAGCTGCTGGAGGTATAGCGCCAAGTATAAATTTTGAATCCTTACCAAAGCCTGCACCTGTAGCAGAGGTTGATTTAGTTGATAGAACTAATTGGTCGGTCATAGATTTTAGTACTGAAGAATTAACTGGAGAAGCCTCAACAGGTAGAGCTATAGATGTTCTTGATGGTAATTTAGATACATACTGGCACTCGTGTTGGAATGGAGATTGCTCGTCAGCTGCTTACCCACATTATTTAACTATAGATATGGGGGCAATGACAGAACTAGATGGATTACAGTTTAACCAAAGAAACGGATCAAGAAACGTTAGTAATTTAACAATAGAAGTAAGTTCAGATAATACTAACTGGACGTCGCTTGGTGATTTTGATATGGCTGGTGGGCCAGATAATCAAAATATTGATTTTACATCGGCGCAAACGACTAGGTATATACGAATTACGATGAATGCGGCTCTTGATGGTGATCGATTTGCAGCAATGGCTGAAATCAAAGGTTATAAACACAATTAAATTTTATTTGAATTAATTTTTTAGAATAAAACCTTTGAAAATAGTAACACTTCAAAGGTTTTATTTCTTTATAAATCTAAATGTTGATTTAATAGAAATAAGATGAATAAAATACTTGTCATAGGTGCCTGTGGTCAGATAGGAAGTGTTTTAACAAAGCGACTGCAAGAGAAATGGGGTATTGATAATGTTATTGCTTCAGATTTACGCGCTCCAATAGATTTTAACGGACGCTTTTTTCAATTGGATGCAACAGATTATAGTGCCATACAGAAGATAGTAGTTGAAAACAACATTAAGGAAATCTATCATCTAGCAGCAATTTTATCGGCAAAAGGTGAGCAACAACCGTTGCAGGCTTGGGATATTAACATGAAATCTCTGTTTAATGTTTTAGAAATTGCAAGGCTCAATACTGTAGAGAAAGTTTTTTATCCTAGCTCAATCGCAGTATTTGGCAATAACATTGATAAAAATAATACGGTTCAATTTTCAAATTTAACACCAAAAACGGTTTATGGTATTAGTAAAGTTGCAGGAGAGAATTGGGCTCAATATTATTTTGATTGTTATGGGCTGGATGTAAGATCGTTACGATTTCCAGGTATAATAGGTTATCAATCTTTGCCAGGAGGCGGCACTACCGATTATGCGGTTGATATTTATTACAAAGCTATAAATGGAGAAAGTTTTGAATGCTACATTTCTGAGAACACTGTTCTACCAATGATGTTTATGGATGATGCTATTAGAGCCATTATAGAATTAATGGATGCTCCTAAAGAAAATATTAAGGTTAGAACTTCCTATAATTTGGCGGGGATGAGCTTTTCCCCAAAAGAAATTGTAGCGTCAATTCAGAAGTTTGTCCCAAATTTTAAAGTTAGGTACAAGCCTGATTTTAGACAGAAAATAGCTTCCAATTGGCCGTCAATTATAAATGACAATGAGGCCAGACAAGATTGGAATTGGAAACCAAACTATAATTTAGACATGATGTCTGAAATTATGATCAAGAAGTTAAGTGAGAAACATAAATTAATCAAGCCTGAAATCGAATTACAATGTACGGAAGTATTCAAAAACATTTACAAAAAGAAATACAAAGCATTAAAGATGCGGGTTTATATAAAAGAGAGCGTATTATCACTTCATCACAAGATGCGGTAATTAAAATTTCTACTGGTGAAGAAGTAATTAATTTTTGTGCCAATAATTATTTGGGTTTATCGAATCATCCTGATGTTATTCAAGCTGCAAAAGACACCATGGATACCCATGGTTTCGGGATGTCGTCTGTACGTTTTATCTGTGGTACCCAAGACATTCACAAAGAATTAGAACAAAAAATCGCTGATTTTTACGGATTCGAAGACACGATTCTTTATGCTGCCGCTTTTGATGCCAACGGAGGGGTTTTTGAACCCTTATTAACTAAAGAAGACGCTATTATTTCTGACTCTCTAAACCATGCTTCAATTATTGATGGTGTACGTTTATGTAAAGCAGCTCGTTACCGTTATGAAAACAATAATATGCAAGAGTTAGAAGCGCGTTTACAAGAAGCAAACAAAGCTGGTGCTAGATTTAAGATCATTGTTACAGACGGCGTTTTTTCTATGGATGGCATCGTAGCTGATCTCGATAAAATATGTGATCTCGCGGACAAATATGATGCTATGGTCATGGTAGATGAATGCCATGCGGCAGGATTTATTGGCAAAACAGGTCGTGGCACTTTAGAGTTAAAAGATGTTTTAAAACGCGTAGATATTGTTACGGGAACTTTAGGTAAAGCCTTGGGTGGCGCTATGGGTGGATATACCACAGCAAAAAAAGAAATTATTGATATTTTACGTCAGCGTTCACGCCCTTATTTATTTTCAAATTCGCTGGCGCCAGCAATTGTGGGTGCTTCCATAAAAGTTTTTGATTTATTAGCCAATGACACCTCTTTACGTGATAAATTAGAATGGAATACCAACTATTTCCGTAAAGGTATGGAAGAAGCTGGTTTTGATTTAGTAGGTGCCGATGCTGCAATTGTACCCGTAATGCTATATGACGCAAAACTATCACAAGTGATGGCCGATGAACTGCTAAAAGAAGGTATTTATGTCATTGGGTTTTTCTTCCCTGTAGTTCCAAGAGAAAAGGCTAGAATTAGAGTGCAACTTTCAGCTGCCCACGAAAAAGAACATTTAGATAAAGCAATAGTAGCTTTTACCAAGGTTGGAAAACAACTAGGGGTAATTTAAGAAGCATAGAAAATAAGATAGTAAAAAATGAATAAACCTATACTTGTAATCTTAACCGCTGGTATGGGAAACCGTTACGGAGGTTTAAAACAAATGTGATTCGTTTATACCACAAGAAGATACTATTTTTATTTTCAATTTATGATGTATTGCAAGCAGGTTTTGAAGAATTTGTATTCATCATCTGTAGAAGTTTCGAAAAAGAGTTTAGGAAGATTTTTAATAAGAACCTCAATGAGAGTGCTAGGGTATCTTATGTACATCAAGAACTTGAAAATGTGCTAAAAAAAGGGATAGTGTCTTAAAAATCTAAATACCCAGTTAATAGATCCTTATTTTTTAAATCTATAAATCTTTTCAACAAGACTAAATTTTTATTAGTATAAATTTGGTGATTCGAATCATGGGTAGTATTTAATAAATTATTTTGTTGAATAATTGTTTTTGTTTGTCTTGCAACAGCTTCACCAGAATCAATTATTCTTATATGCTCACCAATAATCTCACGAATTTCTGGTATTAAAAATGGATAATGACTACAGCCTAAAACTAAATAATCTATGTCATTGTCTAGCATTGGTTGTAAGTGTTTTTCGAGTAATACTTTCATCTCATTACTTTCTATCTGACCTTGCTCAATTAAAGGAACCAGCCCTTCACCAATTTGTTCAATAACTTTTATATCTGAAGCAAACCTTTCTGAAGTTTGATTGAATAATTCACTTGTTAGTGTGCCTTTGGTTGCTAAAATACCGATAGCCTTGGTTTTGGTTTGTAAAGCAGCAGGTTTAATGGCTGGTTCAATTCCAATAAAAGGAATATTGTAATTTTTCCGTAAATAGGTAATAGCGTTTGTGGTTGCTGTATTACAAGCTACTACGATTAGTTTACATTCTTTTTCGAGTAATAGCTCAGTATTCTTAATAGAAAGTTCAATAATTTTATCCTTTGATTTTTGACCATAAGGAGCGTTTTTACTATCTGCTAAATAGACGGTATTCTCATTTGGTAATAGTTGGGTAATCTCTTTCCATATAGATAATCCGCCAACACCAGAATCAAATATACCAATAGGTTGTTTACTCATAAGGTCAAAAATAAAAAATCCCGCTAAGAGGCGGGATTTAAAATAAAATAAAATTCATTTTTAGTTGATGCCTAACTTCGCTTTTACTGAAGTCATTAGGTCTTCGCCATCCATTACAATCACACCTTTACCAGGAGTTGAATCTAATACGTACTGAATACCTTTTTCTTTCGCTACATCTTGAATTGCTTTTTTAGCTTTTTCTATAATAGGTGTAAAAAGATCTTGCTGCTTCTTCGCTAATTCTTGCTGAGCTGTTTGTGCATACACCTGAATTTTCTTTCTCAATTCATCTACTTCTTGTGCACGTTTTTGATTTTCAGTATCCGTTTGTGTTTTTGCTTCAGCATCATATTTTTGAAGCTTAGCTTGTAATGCACTACCTTGAGATTTATACTCGGTATCATAAGTCTGAGCGATCTTCTTTAATTCTTCTTCCATCTGCTTAGTTTCTGGCATTGCCGCTACTAAAGCTTCTGTATTAATATGTGCTATTTTAGTTTGTGCCTCAACCGCATTGAATCCTAAAAATAATACACTTGCTAATAATAGTAATTTTAATGATTTCATTTGTCTTTAAGTAAATTTATTAATATTAATTGTTGTTTGTTTCTTCTTTCCCTTTTGTTTGTTTCTTCTTTCTTTTTTCTAATTCCTCTAAACGCTTTTTTCTTTTCTCTTCACGTGCTTTTATAAGTTCTTTTCGCCTTTTTTCCTTTGCTTCTTTAGCCAATCTTGCTCTTTCTAAAAGTGCCTGTCTTTTTGCTTGCTTAGCACTGTCTAATTTTTTGAGTGCTACGGTGTCTTTTACTCGGGCTACTTTATTTTGAGCTACAACTTTTGTTGTATCCTTTTTAGTATCTAAGGTCGTGACATTTGCTACTTTTGCTTCTCTTTCTTTCCTTCTACGTTCAATTTCTGCTGCTCGTTTTTTATTACGTTCTTCTGCGGCTTTCCTTATTTCTTCTCGCTTTTTAGCTCTAGCATCTTGTTGCGCCTTAATTCGATTAGTTCTCGCTTCTTCTTGAACTGCTTTATCAGTGTTATTATTTTGTGTTCTTTCAGATGACTTTGCACTATTTGCATTTAGTTTTTCATTTCTCTTTTCTTTAAGTACTTTGGTCTTTCTATTTTTTACAATACGATTCAGTACTGTTTCACTCTCATCAAATTTTTTATTAGTATATAACATGATTAAGTTACTAGACTTATCGAGAATCATATCATATTTTTTTCTAACAGCAATCTCTTGAACGGCATTATAAACTTGATCTTGTATGGGTTTTACTAACTGTTTTCTCATTAAATAAAGATCACCTGTTGGACCAAAGTATGCAGCTTGTAAATTTTTTAAATCTAGCTGCCGTATTTCTACATCCTCTTCTCGTTCTTCAATTAACTCTTTAGTTAATAATGCTTTTTCATTACTAAGATCTGTTTTAAGAACTTCAATGTCACGTTTTATATCATCTAGTTCTTTTTGCCACTCTTGTATTTTCTGATTTAATTTAGCTTGCGCTTCGGTATATTCAGGAACATTCTCTAAGATATATTCCATATCTATATATCCAATTCGTTGTGGCTTTTGAGCCATTACTTGTAAGCTAATAAAGCAAACTATAATAATTAAAACATTACGTACCATGTTGCAAAAGTATATTTAGAAAAAACCGTGCCAAAAGTAATGATTGCTGCAAATGTAGTAATTTAAGTTAAAATTGTTGACCAATAATGAAGTGTACAGATTGTCCGCCAACAAATTGATCCGTATCGAAACCTTTCGCAAAATCTATTCCTAACAAGCCAAAAGCAGGCATAAAAATACGCACACCAGCACCAACTGAACGTCTTAACTTAAAAGGTTCAAAATTTTTAAAGCTATCTGCTGCGTTTCCTGCTTCTAAAAAACCAAGTGCATAAATAGAAGCTGATGGTTTTAAAGTTAACGGATAGCGTAATTCTAATGTAAATTTATTATAGGTCGCACTACCAATTGCTGTACCTGAAATAGGATCTACTGATAGGCTTGAATTTTGATACCCTCTTAATCCGATATTTTGGCGACCATCAAATTGCCCTTGCCCTAAACCATCACCACCAACGAAAAAACGTTCGAAAGGAGAGAGCCCTTTATCATTATTATAAGCGCCTAAAAAACCAAATTCTGCACTAGATAATAATACTAACTGATGTCCTGGCTTTCCAGCAATTGTATTATACCATTTTCCACTAAAATTAATTTTATAAAATTCTAAGAGTTCTAACTTTTCAGCATCAGTAGCATTAGAAAAATCTTCACCACTAATAGCGGAATAAGGAGGTGTAGCTTTTACGCCTACATTAAATTGAGAACCACTAGTTGGATAAATAGGGTTTGGGCCTGCTGAATTTCTTCCGAAATTTAGAGCTAGTGATAAATTGTTTGAAGTACCGTTACTGGTTCTAAGTGTACTTAGAAAGAAATTATTCAATTTGAAACGCTGATAACTCAATGCTGCAGATACTGTAAAAAAATCATCGGGCCACTTTAAACGCTGGCTAATACCAATATTTGCACCTATGATATCTAATTTTTGACTCCTATCTACATTACGACTTAAAGGATTAAAACTAAACTGACTAGAATTATAGATAGAAAATGATAAAGCCCTGGGTTTTTGCCCGCCTAACCAAGGCTCTGTAAACGATAAGCTATAAGTACTAGAGAAACGACTTGCCTGTGCTCTCAATGAAACACTCTGTCCATCTCCTCTAGGCACTGGTTTATATTCTTTACCATTAAAAAGATTTTTAATAGAAAAATTACTAAATGATAAACCAAGTGTACCCACAAATGTACCACCTCCAAAACCACCCTGTAGTTCTATTTGGCTCGCACCTTTTTCGGCTATACTGTACTCAAGATCGACAGTTTTGTCATTATAATTGGGTTTCACATCTGGTACTATGTTTTCTGCGTCAATAAAAGGAAATTGACCTAATTCTCTAATCGTACGAATAATATCTG
The DNA here is from genome assembly GCF_056591795.1 of Maritimimonas sp. 2210JD6-3. Classification (NCBI taxonomy): domain Bacteria; kingdom Pseudomonadati; phylum Bacteroidota; class Flavobacteriia; order Flavobacteriales; family Flavobacteriaceae; genus Maritimimonas; species Maritimimonas sp. 2210JD6-3. Next base: position 32,494 of record NZ_JBWQOJ010000029.1, read on the forward strand.
ATCTACTAAAGAGTTTGCCAGGTCTTGTTCTAATTTCACGCATTAAAACATGATCATTTGTAATTTCATTACCAACTAGGGTGAGGTTTCTTATAGTTGCGGGTTCATCTTCTCTAATACGAATTTCAATATCAATAGTATCATTTTCTACCTTAGTTTCAACAGGGGTAACTGTACTAAACAAATACCCATTATTTAAATACGTATTGGTGATATCTTGAGAATCAGGTGAACCATCGCCTTTAACACGTTCATTTAAGACTTTTCCGTTATAAACTTCACCTTTATCAATACCTAAAAACTCAGTAAGTTGTTCGTCTGAATAAACGGTATTGCCTAAAAACCTGATATCACCAAAATAATAGCGTCTTCCTTCATTTAAATAGATATCTAAATTAATGGTGTTATCATCATTCCAAGATATTGAATCTTTTAGAACCTGTGCATCTCTATACCCTTTCTCACGATACTTTTCTACTAAGCTTTCTAGATCTTCGGTATATTTTTCTTCAATATATTTTGAAGGCTTGAATATATGCAGAAGATTCTTTTGCTTCGTCTTTTTTAATAAACGTTTTAAACGCTTTTCTTTAAACGCTTCATTGCCATGAAAGCGTAAATTTTTAATTTTTATCTTATCACCTCTATCAATAACTACTAAAGCTTTTTCAGCGTTTGTACTTGTGGTATCTAATTTAGTTGTGATTGCTGCTTTTGCCTTTAAAAACCCTTTATCTATATATTTTTTCTCTATGTAGTTTTTGGTAGTTGTAAGCAGATTCTCGGTGAGCATAGCACCTTTCTTAAATTCAGTTTCTTTTTGTAAATCTTCAGCTTTACCCTTTTTAATACCACGCCACTCTACAGAGCTTACTTTCGATAATTCTTTTACATCAAATTCTAAATAAATAGTCTCACCATCAACTTTAGCAACATAAACATCTACATTACTAAATAGTTTAGAGTTCCATAATTTCTTAATCGCAGATGTTAATTTGTCACCTGGTATCTTTATGGGTTGTCCAACTGTTAACTCTGAGAAGATAGTAATAGATTGATCACTAAATTGCTGATTACCATTAACGGATATACCACCTAAAATATAATCTTTTGCAATAGCAAATATTTCTTTAGTTAAGGGTTGTTTAACAATAGGGATTGTGTCAGATACTATAGGGGCTATAGTATCTTTTTTTGATAAGTTTATCGAGTCTTTCTTAATAGTAATTTCTTGTGCATAAGCTAAAAATAAGGTTGTTAAGCTTATGACTAATAGACTGATTTTAAGTTTACTCATTCTTGTCTTCTAATTGTTCACTTGTTTTTCCGAAGCGTCGTTCTCTATTTTGATAATCTACAATTGCTCGAAAAAAATCTTCTTTTCTAAAATCGGGCCATAGCACTTCAGTAAAGTACAATTCAGCATAAGCAATTTGCCATAAAAGGAAGTTGCTGATGCGCTTTTCGCCACTGGTACGTATCAAAAAATCAACGTCGGGCAAAGTAAATGTATATAAATGATTATTTATAATTTTTTCATTAATTTCTTCAACCGAAAGGTGATTATTAACAACTTTTTTAGAGATTTTTTTAAAAGCATTAACAATTTCTTCTCTAGCGCCATAGTTCAAAGCCAAATTAAGAATCATATGAGTGTTATTTTGAGTTCTATCAATAACTTCTTTAAGCTCTTTTTGGGCTTTTTTTGGTAAGTTTTCTATATTACCAATGCATTTAAGTCGAATATTATTTTTTTGAAGTGTTTTTAATTCATCTTTTAACGAACTCACTAAAAGACTCATTAAGGTATCAACTTCTATTTTAGGGCGATTCCAGTTTTCTGTAGAAAAAGCATACAGTGTAAGTACTTTAATGCCTATTTCGGCTGCAGATTCTACAGTTTCTCGCACGGCTTTTACTCCGTTTCGATGACCAAAAACCCGAGCCATTCCTTTTTTCTTAGCCCAACGCCCATTACCATCCATTATAACAGCGATGTGATTAGGGATTTTATCTGGGATTATTTGAGTTTTAAACGACATTAATTAAAAAATACCTTTATAGCAGCCCGGTCGGCCAAATCCATAGGTTAATGTAAAACCTGTAAACACGTACCAGTCATCACTATTTGTATTCCCAACATCAATTAAAGTAACCGATGTATGATCTATATCATCTTGTAAAGTATATCGAAAACTAGATTCTAAGGAAATGGCTAAATTTTCAGCTAATCTCATTTTATAACCTAATCCTGCAGAAGGCATGACTGCAAATTTTCTTTTACTAAAGAATTGACCTGGATCTTTTTCGAAATAAACCCTGTAATTAGTTATGGTACCCTGAACAATAATATAAGGTGTTTGACTAAAACCAACCTTATTCATACTATATTTAAAAAAATTAAATTCAATACCACCAGAAGCTTCTAATATTCTGTTTTTTATACTAAAATCACGATTTACTCTAAAATTTGAGTTTGACTTCGCGTCGTTTGCCGTTAAGTCTGTCCAAATAAGAGTACCTCTAAAATTCACTCTAGGTGTAAAATTAAATTTAGCAATTCCACCAACAGCAGGAAAATTGGGATTAATGTATGCCGTAGGCCCTATATCACCAATATAGTTACTACCGCCAGCAAATAAACCTATTTCATAGAGCTGAGCATAGGCAATAGAAGATGCCCATAAAAACACGTAAATTAAAAACTGTCTTTTCATCTTAAAAGAGTTTGCAAATATAAATAAATCTATATAGTTTGGGTAGTTTGATCAGGGTCTTTTTTATAAACAGATTTTATGATAAAATATTGTTGTAAAGAAGCTTAATTATTAGTTTCTTTTGTCTTCTCCCCACAATAATTTTTCTCTTAAGGTTTTAAGAAAGGTTTGATTTTTAAATTGAATAGTTTTTAAAGTATAGGATGCTTTTTTGATAGTTATTTCTGTTTCATTGTCAATAGCAAAGATTCTAGAATCTAATGACAATAAAGCTTGTTTTTCTCTGCTTTCTACTTTTAATTTTATAGTCGTTTCATCAGGGATTACCAAGGGTCGAGCATTTAAATTATGCGGTGCAATTGGCGTAAGTACTAGGCTTTTTGCTTGAGGTGTAATTACAGGTCCTCCACAGCTTAATGAATATCCTGTCGAACCAGTTGGGGTAGCAATAATAAGTCCATCTGCCCAATACGAGGTCAAATATTCATCGTCTAATGCTGTATTTATGGTAATCATTGAAGTAGTATTGCGTCTAGCAACTGTTACTTCATTCAATGCAAAATTTGCTTCTTCAACCTCTCTGTTTTGTGAAGATATGTTCACAGTTAATAGAGATCGCTCAATAATATGATAATTTTTAGCTAAAATAGCTTTTATAGAAGCTTCAATTTCTTCTTTCTGTATAGTTGCTAAAAAACCTAACCTACCTGTATTAATACCAAGTATGGGAATATTTAGGTCGCGTATATAGGTAACAGCTCTTAAAAATGTACCGTCACCTCCTAAGGTTAACATTAGATCAAAAGAATTATCTAAATCTTTATAATGAGAAAATATTTTGTATTCTTTATCAGAATTAACTAAACTGTAAAATTTTTTCTCAACATAAACATTTATAGCATTATTCGTTAAGGTATCTAATAATTGCTGTACAAAATTTACAGCATCACTTTTATAGTATTGACCATATACTGCTACTTTCATCTTCTAAATGTTGAGGTATTTCTGTAAATATGCTGATCGTTCTTTTAAACTTTGTAAATATTCATCTTCATGAATCTCAGTTAAAATACTGTATTCGTACCTTCTAAAAGATTGTATTAAGTTATTAAGTTCTGAGATATTCATTTTTAAGGTAATTTCAGCAATTTCACCTTCAATTTTTGAAATAAAAGCACCTAAAAGTTTTCCGTTATTAGACTCTACAATCTGAGAGACTTCACCAAACGAATACTCCCTAATATTTTTTGAAATTACCAATATGGCTCCCGACTCATATAAAAAAGGTGTTTCATTAAAAATAGTAAGAATGTCTGCTAACTCAAAGTAACCAACATACTTTTGGTTTTTATCTAAAGCAGGAATAACATTCGTGTTATTTTGTGCGAAGTCTTTTAAAAGATCAAACCAATTAGCAGTTTCATTGGCAAAAAAAGTATCAAACAGATATCTAATTTCATCAATTTTTCGTTCATTATTTTCAAGCGTGCTAATATCAGCCTCAGAAATTGAACCTAAATAAATGCTTTTTTCAACTATAGGAATATGTGTGAAAGTAAGCTGGTTAAAAAGGTTTTGAGCATCTAGAATTGTGTTTTCTAGTGTAAGGGCTTTTATATCTTTAGTTATATAGTCTGATGTTTGCATAATAAGTCGCAAAATAGTTAAAATACAAATACAAAAGCAGTATTTTTGTTTTCCTTTATTAGAAGCATAAAGCGATGACAAAACTAAGTGTAAATATTAATAAAATTGCCACATTACGAAATTCGAGAGGTGGTGATACGCCTAATGTTGTGCAAGCAGCAATCGACATTCAAGATTTTGGCGCTCAGGGAATAACAGTGCATCCTAGACCCGATGAACGTCATATAAAATATCAAGATGCATACGATTTAAAGTCTGTAGTATCTACCGAGTATAATATAGAAGGTAATCCTATCACGAAATTTGTTGATATGGTTTTAGCGATCAAGCCAACACAAGTAACTTTGGTGCCTGATGCTGTAGATGCCATTACCTCAAACGCAGGTTGGGACACGGTTACACATCAATCTTTTTTGACTGAAGTTATTAGTGAGTTTAAAAAAAATGATATTAGAACCTCTATTTTTATGGAGAATGTACCTGCTTTTATTGAGGGCGCTAAAAAAGTAGGAGCTGATCGAATAGAATTATATACAGAAGACTTTGCAACACAATACGCTTTAGGAAACCAAGATGCTATTAAACCATACATTGAATCAGCTAAATTAGCTTCAGAATTTGATTTAGGTATTAATGCTGGTCATGATTTAAGTCTTGAAAATATTGAGTTTTTTGCTAAGAATGTACCTAATCTTTTAGAGGTTTCTATAGGGCATGCTTTAATTTCGGAAGCATTGTATTTAGGTTTACAAAACGTTGTGAATATGTACCTACATAGACTGAATTAATGGAGATTTTGCATTCTAAAATACTAGGCCAAGGTGAGCCTTTATTAATTCTACATGGTTTTCTAGGTATGGGTGATAATTGGAAAACCCTCGGTACTAAATTTGCTGAAGATTATGAAGTACATTTAATAGATCAACGAAACCATGGTCGTAGCTTTCATTCAGATGCGTTTAACTATGAAGTTTTAGTTGATGATTTACTTGAATACATTAAATTTCATGATCTTAAGGAAGTAAATTTATTAGGCCATTCAATGGGCGGAAAAACAGTGATGTTTTTTGCTGTGACATATCCCGAATTGGTCAATAGATTACTGGTCGCAGATATTGGTCCTCGTTATTATTCTGCACATCATCATGATATCCTTAACGCATTACAGGCGGTTGATTTTTCTAATATAACATCAAGGAAAGATGTGGACACCATATTAAGTAATTATATTTCTGAAGTTGGTGTGCGACAGTTTTTAATGAAAAATGTACACCGAGTTACAAAAGACACGTTTGGTTTTCGATTTAATTTAAAAACATTAGTCGATCATTATGACGAAATAGGTATTGCGATACCTAGTCTATCGCAATTTTTAGGAAAAACCTTGTTTTTAAGAGGTGAAAACTCAGGATATATAGATGATACAGATTTAAGTTTAATTCAAGCACACTTTCCTAATTCACAATTAGTTACTGTCAAAAATGCAGGTCACTGGCTACATGCTGAAAATCCAAGCGATTTTTATGATGCTGTTGTCAGGTTTTTGGCAAAATAATTTTCTGGCATGCTTGTGGATGCTCTACTACTTAGAAACACACAAAACATATGAAAATTATATTAAAAATGCTTTTAACTGCTATTGCGGTTATTATATTAGCCCAATTATTGCCAGGTATTACGATAGAAAATTATACAACGGCAATTGTTGTAGCAATTGTATTAGGGTTGTTACGAATTTTTGTTCGCCCACTAATCATATTATTTACTTTACCAATTACTATATTGACGTTAGGATTGTTTTTATTCGTAATTAACGCTTGTATTATACTCTTGGCAGGTAAATTGGTTGTTGGGTTTACGGTTGCTGGATTCGGATACGCGCTTTTATTTAGTTTGCTATTATCCTTATTTCAATCAATACTATATTCCTTCCTTAAAGGTGAAAAACAAAACAAAAGATAAATTGTTTTATTAGAGAAATTTAGTACTTTTGCGCCCGCAAAAGTTGGTAGTTTCAATAGATTAAGAAAACAAGCAAAAGATGAATATTACAAAAGAAAAGATTGACGATTTAAATGCAGTAGTAAAAATTGATATCACACAAGATGATTATCAAGATAAAGTGGCCGAAATTTTAAAAGATTACCGTAAAAAGGCAAATATTCCTGGTTTTAGAAAAGGTCATGTTCCTATGAGTTTGGTGAAAAAGCAATACGAAAAACCAGTACTGATAGATGAGGTGAATAAGTTATTGCAAGATTCGTTGAGTAAATTCTTAGTTGAAGAGAAATTAGATATCTTAGGGAATCCACTACCAAAAGCACAGCCAGAAGATTTTTCTTGGGAAGCGAACGATTTTTCTTTTGAATTTGAAGTAGGATTAGCGCCAGAGTTTGAGGTGAATTTAAATCCTAAAAAAGCAATTACACGTTATAAAATTGTTGCTGATAAGAAGATGATCGATGATCAGATTCAAAATATTCAAGAGCGCTACGGTAAAATGATTTCTCAGACAGCGGTTGTAGAGAATGCTAATATTACGGGAACGTTTACCAATGAAGAGAAAGAAATTGAGAAGAAAACGACTTTTAAGCTAGATAAAATTAAAGGTAAAACAAACCAAAAGAATTTTATCGGAGCTAACGTAGGTGATATAATAAAGGTGAAAACAAAAGACTTATTTGAAGATGACCATCTTTTGCAGAATCATTTAGGAGTTTCTCACGATGAGGCACATGATTTAGATATTGAAGTAACTTTTAAGGTTGAGGAGATCACCACTACAGAGCCTGCTGAACTAAATCAGGAATTATTTGATAAGCTTTTTGGTAAGGATGCTGTAAAAACAAAAAAGGAATTTGAAGCTAAATTAAAAGAAGATGCTGAAAAGCAATTCGAACAGCAATCAGATCAGCAATTGTTAAATGCTGTTACTGAAAGTTTAATAGAAAATACAAAGTTCGAATTACCTTCAGAATTTTTACAAAAATGGTTAGCTGTAGCTGGTGAGAAACAATTAACAGTTGAAGAGGCCACCGAAGAATATAATCGTTCTGAAAAAGGTTTACGTTATCAACTAATTGAAGGTAAAATTGCTAAGGATAATAACTTACAAGTTACTTTTGATGAATTGAAGAAATTTGCTAAAGGGTTTATTAAAGGACAGATGGCACAGTTTGGTAACGCAAATCCTGAAGAAAAAGAATTAGATGAAATTGCTGGTCGAATCTTGAGTAATCAAGACGAGGTAAAGCGCTTATCTGAGCAATTAATGAGTCAGAAATTATTAGACTTTTATAAAGAAAATGTAAAGCTTAAAGAAAAAGAAGTTTCATTTGATGATTTTGTAAAAGAAGTTTACAAATAAAATATAATCGTCGCTAGGCGTCAACAACTATACTTAATGAAAATAGCAACCCCGAAGCAGTTAGTTTTGGGGTTTTATTTTTAACTTTTATTTACAAAATAGTGTTAATTTAAAATTATAAATTAGTTAGTATATTTACATCTTTATATACTTAAAAATACTACAATGAACTTCGGAGAAGAATTTAAAAAATATGCCACCAAACATCAAGGTATCAACAGCATGTATTATGATAAGATGATTAGTGCCATGTACCCTGTTGGGCTTACCCCAAATATTATAGAAGAACGCCAGATGAACATCGCTGTTTTCGATGTTTTTTCACGTTTAATGATGGACCGCATTATCTTTCTGGGTACAGGTATCGATGATTATGTGGCAAATATTGTGCAGGCACAATTGTTATTTTTAGAAAGTGTAGACAATTCTAAAGATATTTCAATCTATATTAATTCACCTGGAGGTGGTGTCTATGCCGGTTTAGGTATCTACGACACAATGCAATTTATTAAGCCAGATGTAGCGACAATTTGTACAGGTATGGCCGCTTCTATGGGCGCTGTGCTAATGTGTGCTGGTCAGAAAGGAAAACGCTCTGCTTTGCCACATTCTAGAGTGATGATACATCAGCCATTGGGTGGTGCACAAGGGCAAGCATCCGACATTGAAATTACAGCACGTGAGATCCTTAAATTAAAAGATGAATTGTATGAAATTATTGCAAAACATTCTGGACAAACCGTAAAAAAAGTACACAACGACTCAGATAGAGATTACTGGATGAAAGCCGAAGAAGCGAAGGCATACGGTATGATCGATGAAGTTTTGGTAAGAGAAAAATAAAATAATAGAGGTGTTTATTAGTTTAATAATACATCTAATATCTGATATATGGCAAAGAAGGAAGAATTAGAATGTTCGTTTTGTGGTCGTAAAAAAGCCGAAACCAACTTATTGATAGCGGGTTTAGATGCACATATTTGTGATCGCTGCATTGAGCAGGCGCATGGTATTGTTTTAGAGGAAATTTCGGAAACAGATGCTACAGGCTTGTCAGGTGAATTGGTGTTAAAAAAGCCACAAGAAATCAAAGCTTTTTTAGATGAGTATATTATTGGGCAACATCAAGCTAAAAAAGTAATGGCGGTTGCAGTATATAATCATTATAAGCGCTTACTTCAAAAACCGACTAAGACGAAAGATGATGTAGAGATTGAAAAGAGTAATATTATGCTTGTCGGTGAAACCGGAACAGGAAAAACATTATTGGCAAGAACCATCGCTAAAATGTTAAACGTTCCGTTTGCCATTGTTGATGCTACGGTTTTAACTGAAGCGGGTTATGTAGGAGAAGATGTAGAAACTATATTAACACGTTTACTACAAGCTGCAGATTATAATGCACAAAAGGCTGAGAAAGGAATCGTTTTTATTGATGAGATTGATAAGATTGCTAGAAAAAGTGACAATCCATCGATTACACGAGATGTTTCTGGCGAAGGAGTACAGCAGGCGTTACTAAAATTACTAGAAGGTACGGTAGTGAATGTACCACCCAAAGGCGGAAGAAAACATCCAGATCAAAAATTTGTAGAAATAGATACACGCAATATATTATTTATTGCTGGGGGTGCTTTTGATGGTATTAAACGAGTAATTAGTAAGCGTCTAAATATGCAAGCGGTGGGTTATAGTGCTTCTAAAAGCGAAGAACGCGTTGATGAAGATAATCTATTGCAATATGTAGTGCCTAAAGATTTAAAAGATTTTGGACTTATCCCCGAAATTATTGGTCGTCTTCCAGTGTTAACCTATATGAATCCTTTAGATGAAGGAACACTTCGTGCCATTTTAACGGAGCCTAAGAATGCTATTATGAAGCAGTATGAAAAATTGTTTGATATGGATGATGTCAAGTTTGATATTGATGAAAAAGCGTTGCAATACATTGTAGAAAAGGCTATCGAATATAAGTTAGGCGCAAGAGGATTACGTTCATTGGTTGAAGCTATTCTAACTGATGCGATGTTCGAATTACCAAGTTCTGATGAAAAATCACTAAAAGTAACGAAAGAATATGCCGAAGATAAGCTTACCAAATCTACGCTAAGCAAGCTAAAAGCGGTATCATAAGGTATTATGATCACCAGAACCACCATAGATAAAGTCTTTGAAACTGCTCGTGTTGAAGAAGTAATTGGTGATTTTGTACAGCTTAAAAAAGCGGGAAGTAACTTCAAAGGATTAAGCCCGTTTACTGATGAAAAAACACCTTCTTTTATGGTGTCACCAGTAAAACAAATCTGGAAAGATTTTAGTACTGGGAAAGGCGGTAATGCGATTTCATTTTTGATGGAGCATGAGCACTACTCATATCCTGAAGCGATTCGCTATCTCGCTAAAAAATACAATATTGAAGTCGAAGAAACGGAACGTACAGACGAACAGAAGCAACAAGCTACTGAGCGCGAAAGTATGTTTGTCGTTTCAGAATATGCGCGCGATTACTTTCATGATGTTTTACGAAATACAGAAAAGGGTAAGGCTATTGGTCTAAGCTATTTTAAAGAACGCGGTTTCACAGATGAAACAATTGAATCGTTTCAATTGGGGTACGCCCTAGATGAGTGGGATGCCTTTACAAATACTGCAATAAAAAAAGGATATCAATTAGAGTTTTTAGAAAAAACAGGTCTCACCATTGTAAAAGAGCAGAAACAATTTGACCGTTTTAAAGGACGCGTATTGTTTCCTATACATTCTATGAGTGGTCGTGTGTTGGGTTTTGGCGGACGTATTTTAACATCAGATAAAAAAGCTGCGAAGTATCTCAATTCACCTGAGAGTGAGATTTACCATAAGAGTAAGGTGTTGTATGGAATCTATCATGCAAAACAGACGATCGCCAAAGAAGATAACTGTTATTTAGTTGAAGGATATACTGACGTCATTCAGTTTTACCAATCGGGCGTAAAGAATGTAGTAGCCTCTTCAGGTACAGCACTTACACCAGAACAAATTCGATTGGTAAGTAGGTTAACACAAAATATAACTGTACTTTTTGATGGTGATGCAGCAGGTATAAGAGCTTCATTAAGAGGTATTGATTTGATTTTAGAGCAAGGGTTAAATGTAAAAGTCATCGCTTTCCCTGAAGGAGAAGACCCAGATAGTTTTGCAAAAAATAATACATCAGCTGAGCTTGAAGCATATCTTAAGGAAAATACCCAAGATTTCATTCAATTTAAGGTATCACTCCTGATGCAAGAAGCGCAAAATGATCCGGTTAAAAAAGCGGGACTCATACGCGATATTGTGGTAAGCATTTCTAAGATACCGAATAATATACAACGCGAAGTATATGTGCAAGAGTGCGCTCGAATCATGGATATCTCAGAGTCTGTATTATTTAGTGAATTAGCGCAACTCGCGAAGAAAGAAGAACGTGATGGTAGTAAAATACCCGTTACCACAAATTCTTTTGAAGTAGTAAAGCGTAAACCGAAAGAACAGCAGCTTGAAAAAGTAGATCAATTACACCGCTTAGAAAAGAAGCTAATAGAGATATTACTATTGTATGGTAACGAAACGGTTGATTTTGTTGATTATGTAGAAAAAGAAGATGAAGAAGGCCGTATAAAGATTGTAAAAGAAGAATATAAAAATACGGTGTCGAATGAGATCTATTTGCATTTACAAGATGACGAAATAGAGTTTAGCAATGAGGTATTTCAGAAAATTTATTATGAAGCGATTCATCAATTAAATCAAGAAGAACAGATCAATTTAGAAGCATTTATTAATCATGAAGACTTAGCTATTAGCCAAATGGTCACCGATATTTTAATGGATGATGAAAAATATGTATTGAGTGACTGGCTACGCAAAGAAATTTATGTGAGTGCTAAAGATAAAAATCTGAATAAGCTGGTGATGGATGCTATTTTAAATCTACGTCGTATTTTAATTGAACATAAAATAAAAGAATTGCTCGCCACTTCAGAAGCAGATGTTGAGCGTACTACCATTCTAGAAATGGTCGTTAATTATACTTCGCTTAAAAAGCTGCTTTATGAGAAGTTGTATAGGGTTGTTTAAT
>NZ_JBWQOJ010000030.1:0-39188 GCF_056591795.1 Maritimimonas sp. 2210JD6-3
GAACCAAAAATAATATTGCTAATAAAAAACCTAAAATAATTCCTATTGCATATTTCATTTATCTTTGTTTTCTACAATAAATTACATCTTCTTTTATATCACTTATTCCTATTCACCCAATCATCATACTCTTCAACAATTTTCATGATGTGTTTATTTTTTAGCTTTTTCTTTTTCAGATTTAAAGATAGTTCTGGATAATCACTAAAATAATCTGCTCCTTTACGTTTTAGATAATAATTTCCAGCTGTATTTACAGTAATAAAAGTTGCCTTTTCCTCACTATTTCTTTTGACATAGTATAGTGTTTGAATAGCCCCACTTACTGTTTGATATAGAAAAGATTGCCCCGGTTTATATGCATAAAGCGTGATATTATCTAACCTGTATCTCACTAAAAGCCAAATTTTATTTTCTTCAAATTTCATTCCTCCATTCTTTTTCAAATACGTGTCAACTGGTAAATACTCATAAATGTAAACAATATCAGGGTTCTTTTTATTATAAAGCTTTATTTGCTTTATCCTTTCATTTTCAAATTCAACAATCTCAGCATTTGGAGACTCTTTAAAAGATACTTCTTGTACAAAAGTATTTTTTATTTTTTTCATATGACCATGCTTGATCGTGCCATCTTTAAGCTCTATATCTGCTTTTAAGTATTGACCATGACCATTAAATGTAAAAGACAGAAAAAAAAGTATAAATAGTATTTGTCTCATTTTAATTTCTTTGGTTTATTATTTTAAATTGAATAAATCAGAAGGATGTTTTTTAAGATTTACTCGGTGAATTAATTGACTTAACGTTCTCTTTGCATTCAGTTAATAAGATTATCAATAAGAGGTATACTATTGTTCTCATAATAGGTCTTATAAAGACATTATAACTTTGTCAATTGTTTATTATTTCAAACATAAAACCATCCTGATGCTCTTCTTTATATCGGGTTTCGTTTTTAAGTACTTTTTCTGTAGCTTTTCTCAATTTGAACATAATACTATCCTCTATTTTTTTATTAAAAATATTATAATCTATGAACCGAAAATGCCATTTCTCTTTACATTCAAAAAGTAATTCAGAGTAGCTATTAAAAAAATTAGGGTTATGAAAATCTTCATTTTGAATGTAAAGAATTAAAGTACCTTCATCTTTACTATAATAATCTGCTCTAATTGTTTTATCCTCATTTATGTTCACTGTCATATATGGAACATTATCACTATTTTCTCTCTTAGCACAACATTGTAAAGAGAGAAATATAATAATGGTAGATAAGCATAAGCCAATACTTGCCTTTTTCATTAGTTGAAGTATTACCATTGTCAGCATTTTTATTACCTCTTTTACATTCCACAATAGCAAGGATGTGTTACGCTACCAACGACAATTATCTTATTTAATACCTCATTCGTGATACGCCACCCAAGGAAATTTAGAATATTCTACAGTTACGATTTTTTTTTCATCATCATAACCCACAATAACAAATCTATATTCAGGTATTAATTTTATATTATATAAGATATCTTTATATTCAATACTGACATTACTTTTCTTATAATTTTTTTGAATCCATGTCTTCCCTAAAATACTGTCATCCTCTGTATCTTCGGTTTGAAAACGAATTTCATCTTTTTTATCTAAAACAATATAATTTTCTAGATAGGGGTTGATGAAAATAGTATATCTATCCTCTTTTATATTAGCATCACGTTGTTCTTGAAATATTTCAGTTAAACTTTTATCATTTTCTACTTCTAAGCTATCATTATAAGTAATTATCGGTTTTTGACCATTGCAACTAATACTTACAAGGAATATGCACCCCATTAAAATTTTGCATGGAGATTTTATCAAGCCATAATTACATTTTCTCATTGTTCAAAAAAATCTCCTAGTTTTTAAAAGATATCTATATCTGTTTTTATTTTTTTACTTGGCCTAGAATTATTATTTTAAATCTTTTTCCAATATATTTACTACATTATCTATTCCACACAGATATTAACTAATTCCAACGTACCCCCATCTTGCATTCTTTTAAAAAAGTAGTAATGATTTTTATCTTTAAAACATATCTCACTGACTTTTTTGAAAGTATCTTTGTCCACTACTTTTGTCATTTCTTTAATCCCATCAACACCAAAATTTTCTGAATATATAACTGTAATATATCCCCCTTCTCCTGCATCTGATTTAAAATAAAGCTTTCCTTTTTCGTCCTGATACAAATTATCTCTTATCAAAGAATAAGTATTTTACTTTCGCTATTTTCTTCTTCATTCTCTTTTTTAACAACTTTATTACATCCAATAATAAGTAACATCATTATGGAAAAATGGCAAATATTCATTCTTATAAATCACTTTATTTTATCGTTTTTTATCTATTTCCTCATTAAGATTTATACATCTTACAAAAATGTATTCTACTTTTACATTTTTTATATTCTGATTTAACGCTACTAATTATGGGCTCACATTTAACACATTCTTTATTTCCCATAAAATTGCTATCGATTACTAATTTGATCTATATTATCTTTAGCTTCTTTTGTTAATTCATTATCCTTACTCTTTGAAAAAATATTTTCACCTGCATAAAAATTTAAAAAAACATTTGAAGCAGCTCTATCTCCTTTTTTAATTGCAGATTGTAAATAATTCAAAGCTAGTGATTTAGTGTTTTTATCTAAACAACTTAAATCATAATCAACAGAGCATCCATCTATTTTAATTAAAATTTGAAAAACTTCAAAGTAAGCGTTTGGATAATCATATTTATTAGCCATAACCATTGCATAAGGTAAAAACTCACCAATAGGGTAATCCATATAAGCTGTCTCTAATTCTTCATAAGCAGCTATATCTCCTTCGCTAATCACTAACTTTTTAAGTTCAATTATAGATCTACTAGGTGAATTAATAGATTTAACTCTTTCTTTACAACTAGTTAATAAAATTACCAGTACAAAAAGTTTTAAATGATAATATTTCCTTTCATTTATAAAATAGTACATTAGTATTCATAAAATTATTCAATGATTTCCTTGCCATCTCTAACAAATGATTTTAATGTCCACACGTAATTATCTTTAAACTCAAGCCCTAAATATCCATACTCTTTGCTCCAGTAAACATATCTTAAATCAAAAGGACGATCTTTCATGTTATCACAATACTCTTTAGCCTTAAAAGAATAACAATTAGTAAAATTCTTAAAGTTAAAGGTACTTTCTTTATCTTCTAATTTATCCAAATAAACATAGAAGCAAGGGTATCTCCTGTAATTATCACCTAATCGTAACTCAAAGGACATTGTGTTTCCTTTTTTACTTGCATCTAACTGTAAAACATTTTTAGTTCCGCTAACAAATAGAGTCTGTATCATATTAGGAAAAACTGCTAAAGGATCATCAGCATTATTATGAATTTCAATGCTTTCAATATTAATTGTATCAATCTCTCCGTTAGTAGATTCAAACATCAGTATATCGCCTACCTCGTAGGGTTGCCACTTTAAATCTTTTTTTGAGAGTTTGTATTTTGAACATGAAAAGAACAGCATCAGCGTTAGTATAACCAAAAACCTCAAATTAATTATTCTTTCCAATTCTTCAAAGTAAAGCTACCCTTAACATCCTAATCTATTACTTATTTCGTTTATAATATCTTTCTAGATATTCTTTAAGGTGTTTTTTCCTTCGGTTTTGTACATTGAATTCCTTTAGCAACTCTGTATCATCTTCTATTATCTTTATCAATGTCTTTTTAGTTAGAATTTCATTAAAATTAACACCATCATAGTTTTTATAATTCGATATATTTTCGGTTAATGAATAAGATGTTCCTCCATTTTGACCGTTAGATTGCACCGAAAGCGTAACATAATACATATAATCTCCTATAAATTCTATTTTACTAAATAACGTTTTATTTTTAATAGGGTATCCTTGAAAAATGCTTCTATAATATTGATTTGTACCGTCACTTATTTTACTAATGCCTTTAGACTCCTCTTTACTCAATATAGCGTTACAATTTTCGCATTGATAAAAAGTATGTCCCTTTTTCTTTTTCTCAATCATTTTAATATTATTCACTACTTTAAAAGGTATGTTAGATCTTAAATCTGTATAAAATCCAGACTCGGCTTTAGTGATGTTGCTATTGGTTTTAACTTCCTCTGTAGTTTTCTTACTTACGATTTTAGAGGTTACCAAATCTAATTTTGATTTACAATAATCAAGTACTTTATTTTGCTTATTATCAATAAGCATAGTGTAAAAATTTTTGTCCTTACCGCTTTTAAAATAAATAACCACCAAACTGTTATTTTCGATTCTCTGTTCTTTATGGACATATATTTGAGCCTTTTTTTTGCTAAACCTACCCATGGTAAATGGTAATGATCTTGCTTCTTTTTCGGTAAAATTATAGGGTATTGAGACTTCCTTATTTCCGTTATTAGGAATACATACCCTATACAAATACTCTTTTTTGGCTTTTATTTGATTAAACGCACTCATGTATTTTATTTTAGGGTATTCTTTACTGCGTATGTTTTTATTAAAATAATCTATAGCTAATTGCTCTATTTTGCTATAGTCAGTTTGAGGCAATTCGCTTTGGGCTGTTAGATTTGTAAAAATCAAAAAACACGTGATTATTTTTAATTCTCTCATATAAAGAAATTTATATCTATTAAATTTTTTATTGAATCAGGTTTTGGTTAGAGGGAAGAAAATGAATTAAATCTGTATTCTGATTTTCTGGGAAAAACCCTATGTATATATTCTTAAATTTACTGGTCCATTTAAATCCGCCTTTATCTTGCATTAAGAAACAAGTGTTATGCTTTTTAACTATAAGTTTACAATGAACAAATTCTTCATTTTTAAAATTAGGAACGTTAGCTTGTACCACATTATTAAAGGTTCCTTTAAAAATTAAAATATCATTAATATAAGAACACATAGTCTCTATTGAACTCAATTTATAAGGATTATTCATAAAATGAAGATTTAAATTTTTCTTTGACTCAACAGGCTGAAAAATTTCCTCACCACAATCTATAACAGGAAAGTTTTTAGAGATAGTATTTTTAGGCTGACAACCTAAAAATACTATCATAACTAAAACTAGTCCCCAGTTTTTAATCACGTCAAAATAGCTAAATTTGATATGAAGGAAACATTTATCTTTCAGATAAGTCCAGTAATTCTTTACCTTTAATTTCGTCTTTAACATAATATTTGCCATCTATTAGCATGTGACCCAATGAATATTGTGCAGAATTATTTCCCTTAGTTGCGGCTTGCTCTAAATACCACAAAACATTTTCTCTAACCTTGTCACTAACACAATCTAAATCATTATAATTAACATCTACATTAGGGCTGCAAGCATACAAGTTTGATAAAATTTCATATACATTTAAATAAGCCCTTTCATAATCATATTTATTAGCCATAATCATTGCATAAGGTAAAAATTCTCCTGTTGGAAAATCTAAATAAGCTGTTTCTAGTTCTTCATATGCACTTATGTCCCCCTCTTTAACAATTAACTGTTTAAGTTCAAATATAGATCTGTCGGGTGAGTTAATTGACTTAACCTCCTCTTTGCATCCAGTTAATAAGATTGTCAACAATAAGAACATTGTTTTATTCATGTTAAGACAATTAACAAGTTGGTTTTCATAAAATATGATCTAATTTTTAATTTCAGTAAAAATCATTCTTTCAGAATCTTTAATATTTATTCTTGTATATTTATCTAAAGCAAAATCCAAAGAGAATCTTTTTAGTTCGTCATTTGAAATATGCTCAAATACAACTCCTTTATATAATTCACCAACCACTTTACCATCTTGAAAAAGATAACAATTATCTTCTATAGTTACTGGCTTATTAAGGCTTTTAGTCATATTGACACCATATAAAAGTCTTGTCAAATTATCCTTAAATAGAACTAATAATAATATTGCTAATAAAAAACCTAAAATAATTCCTATTGCATATTTCATTTATCTTTCTTTTTTGATGAATATTCTTTAGTATCTATATGCTTATCAGTATTTAAAATACTTTGTTTTAAATCTTCAGGCATAAATATTCTTTTACCAAGTGCTCCTTTGCCAATAGTCTTATCAGCAAGCTTTTCTTTCCAAGTTAATCCTCTACCTTTACTTTCCTTTGGATCGTTCAAATCTTTATACAAGTCTGGCAAAGAGTTTAGTACCCCCTCCAAAGAAAGGGTTGTACAATTGTTTTCAGTAGCATGATAATCATTCTCTAATTTAAAACGATATCTTTTATCTTTTACTTCAACTTTTCGGTCGGTTGAATTTTCTATTAGAGATTGATAATGATCGGTAACCATTTTATCCTGTTCTGGAGTTGTTTTATACCTGTATACTGAAGTAGTTCTACCCGTTCTATTTTCTCCAGCTATATACGATTCTAAATCTAAATGTACTCTTAAAATACCTTCTCCAGATTCACTAAAGGTTCCAGAGACTGCACCATATCTACCAAAATCATACACTATTGAATTCCCTTTTGCGTCTATAACAGCAATAGCCACATGTCCATAAGGGTGCCCTTTATATGGTCCACCTATAAGTAAAATTATATCCTTCCCTGAAGGATCAATTGCCTTGATCGGATTGTTATGAACATATGAGTATACATTATTATTTTTTGAATCATATACTCCCCCAGTATTACTTCTTGCATTTAAGTGAGCACCATTAACAGCCAACGGATCCACACTATGCCAAACTGAAGTTTTAGCATCATAATAACGCGCTCCATAATAATACAACCCAGTCTCCTCATCTAGCTCTTTACCATTAAACAAGTAAGGTGTTCTCTCTGTGTTACTATGTTCTTCAAGGAACGTCTCTCCAAAAGCAAAATACTCAATATGTTGTGATACTTCGCCATTGGCATCGGTAATATACGAAGAACTACCCAAATGATCTGGATGGTAATAAAAGACAAAGGCTTCTATGTTATTACCATTGCCACCAGAGCCACCAGCTCCATCATTGCTTCCTCCATCGCCTCCATTATCATTATCATGCCCCCGGGCATTACCATTTGGTGGTGTTTGACCACTATTCCCAGCTTCACCGTCCACCTTGCTTACCTCTAAGCCCAAATCAGCATACATTTTTAATTGTGCACCTTTTAGCTTACCTGTTTTGGCAGTATAATCAATATCTGTACCTGCCGTTTCTTGTAAAAGTCCATCACTACTTTCAGCCAGTTTGGTTGTTACACGCTGATTGTCAATATAAAAATGTTTGGTTACCATACTGTTACGAATCACCACATAAGGATTTACATAAATGGTGTAATTCCCTATACTGCCACTACCACCCGCTTTTTTACCATTTACTCGTACATTTTGACCACCGCCATTACTCTTTAACACGCGCTCTCCTCCGGCATCATATACATAACTAAATAATGCGCCATTATCAGCAATAGCCTTTATGCGGTTTTCTTCATCCCACAGTATGTCCCTACGTTGTCCACTTACATCATGTGTCCAACCCATTTGGTTACCATTGGCATCATAGGTATAGGTCTGTTCTCCAATATGCACAGGGGCATGCGGTTGCTCTTCAGCATACTCATACTCATAAAGATAGGTCGTTTTATTTCTTGGACTCCATTCGGTGTCATCGTAGCCTTTAAACTCATGCAACTGATCTTTTTTGGTAATACTGTGTATAGAATTATATTCCATTGCCAAACTATACTTGTTTTCATGATTACTGCCTAAGTGACTACCCGTGGCATTAGTTAATCTATATAAGTCATCATACGTATAGTTATAATCCGTTTGCCCGCCCATTAAATTACTGGTAGGTATTTCGGCATTGTTTTGTAAGCGTAAAATATTGTTCACCTTATCGTAGGTATATACATTATCCATCATCTTACGGTCACTAGCTGTTTCAGCTACCATTGTTTTTAAACGACGCCTATCAGGCTCATAGGTATAAAAAGTTTCGGTACCATTACCATAGCTTAAATACACACGTTGCTCAAACTTATCATACCCTAATTGTGTTAAATAATTGTACTTTGTGCCATCTTTTTGACCACCAAAGCTATGTAAGAGTCCTCCTAAATTATAGTTATAAGTCAATTTTTCCTGATCTGGGTATATCATTTCTGTCACGCGATTCCAAGTATCGTACGTCCATTCTGTAGCGTAGGTTAAAGGTTGCGTATCTGGTATTACAATAGTTCTAATATTTTTAGTAACTGCACCTAACTCATTATAAAAGAATTCTTGTGCTCCTGTTGCATCTTCTTGTGTTACAATACGACCTGCCCTAAAATTAGAAGCTCCAGCATCTCCATAGGTATAGATAACATTATTTTGTGGGTTTTGAGGATAATTGATATTCGTCAAACGCTCATGGTCATAAACATAGGTAATACCTAAGTTAGCATCAGCAAGATTTGCCGTTACTTTTTTAGTAAGATTACTTGCTAAGTCGTATTCATACTTTGTAGTACCTGCATCAGGATGTATCACCTGTGTACGTCTACCTAACCAATCATAACTAGACGTGATAAGATTATCTTGATCATCCTTCACTTCAATAAGTTCGTTGATAGCATTATAGTTATAACTTGTCCATATATTTCCACCTTGGCTGTATTGCTCTAATACTGCTTTTGTGAGTCCTCGCACATTGGTAAAACTTTCTTTCCAGATACCATTGGCATCGGTTACCTTAGTACTAAATTGCGTGTTCCCATCACGATCGGTTCCAAAACCATATTCGGTTTGTGTAACCGCATTATCTGGTAAGGTTACGGTGAGTGCCCTATCTAACACATCGTATGTTGTTTTGGTTGAAGTAATGCCATCATAAGCTGGATTGAAACTAGCAGTACTTCCTTTGGGTTCGGCAACTGGATAAAAGCTTTCAATAGCGCGCCCAAAGGCATCAAAAGCAATACGCCCAGAAACGATCATTTGCTCTTCATCTGCTGCCCCCGGTGCTGTATAAATAGCTCCGTCTTTTTTAACCTGCAAACTACGCTTTAAACCATCTATAAAAGTTGCGGTCTCTAAATCATTACTAGGATGTGCGGGGTCATAATGCCTTGTCAATGCCCATGGAACCTCTGCTTCAGGATGATACTCAAAGGCAATGGTATAAGGTAACCCGGCAGCTAGTTCCAACGGCCCTGTAATGGTAGTGATGCGTCCTACATTATCAATTTCATAGCGCATCTGTTGTCCATTTAAATCTGTGTTCAACAGCATCTGTCCGAATCGATAATCATACTCTGAAGAGGATGTATAACCATAACCATCTGTGACGTTTGTGGTATAGGTATTCACTTCGGGGTCATACTGATATTGGAAGAATAATCGTTGCCCGTTGGCATTTTCGGGTCGTGTGATCTTTGTTAAATTTCCAAAGGCATCGTAATCCATATCATAGGTAGCTATACCTCCTGATTGTAAATATTTTCTTATCTGAGTAACATTTCCAGTACCTGAATTAATACTGGTTTCTCGCTTTCTTAATGTTTGACCATTACCAGAAACCGTAATACTACTTGGTATCCCCACTATATAATTTGATGCTATATTATGATAGGCTATAGAAGATGAAATATCGTCTTCAGTACCTGCGTCTCCAAAATCGGTATAACTCGTTACATTACCTAAAGCGTCATAATTATAAGTCATTCTGGTGTCTTTTTGCGCAGAGGACTCACCCTCGTAAAAGCGTTTTATCATTTCTTTAGCCGCGGGGAAAGCTGCGCCAGCATCATTTTCTTTATAACTATCTGGGAGTGCTGCTCCAGAAGTAACATCTTTTAACTCAAACGTATTTAAACTTTCAGTGTACAGGTTTTCGTTGTCATCTTGTAATAACTCTCGCTCTAACAGCCCTTTTTCATAATAATTATCATTTTTAAATTCCTGAACTACAGTTCTATAAATCGCTTCACTGTTTTCAGTATCTAATTGATGGCTTTTTACTGTTTTAAAACCATAAAAATCACGTTCATTTCTATCGTATTGCCCATCTTCATATTCAAAGGTACTTACCATAGTATCTGCGCCATCACCTTCAAAACCATCAATTAATTCTACACGAGATAATGCCCAAACAGAATTTGGTAAATCATAAGTATTACCCAATCGTGCATAATCAACAGCAAATGACGCTCCTAATGGGCGTTTTACCCCTTTTAAGAAGTTTGTACGTCCTATTTTAGAAAGTTGTACTTTAAGTTCATTATCTTCATTAGATTTTAAAATATCTGGGTAACCATCACCATCTAAGTCTGATATTTGTATTTTCTGTCTACTAGCTCCATGATTTACACTAGCACTTGGGTTTATGCAGACTTTTGCACCTGGCGTAATAGGAGGAATTGGAATACACACAGTAAAAGCCACATTAGCAGATTCACCTACACTAACCGTTTCTTGTATATCGCCTATACCAGACCATGTAATGGGTGTAAAGCCATTGCCTATGTTTAACAATACCGTATTATCATCTTTATTAAAATAATCAGGTAAACCATCTCCGTTAATGTCTTGAATTGCATTTTTTGCATGACCTAATGACAATGAAAGACCAACACCACCAGAAATACTTCCGTTATATAAACTAAAACCTATGCCTGCACTAAAATCCTCACCTTTTCCTTCTCTAATTCTTGCATATCCCCATTGTTCTTTGGCAGCAAAGCTATAACCTAAGTTTAAGGATACTTGACCATCTTCGTAAACTTTATCAGGTAAGCCATCCCCATTAATATCAATAAATGAGTGTTTAGAATTATCATCGTTAAGCGCCAGACCACCACTTAAACCTAATGAATGGTCAGCATCTACTTTTTTCTTTTCTAAAAACATCATGCTTCCATCATCTTTAATGGCCATATGAGTTGCTCTTACACCATTTGAAGGCACAAAAGCACTTATTTGCGCACTTGATGTTACAGGGCTACCATTAAGTGATACTCCAATTGTACTATGAGCTGATTCCTGATAGTAAGAGGCCCCAACATTTATGGCTATTTCTTCTAAAGTTCCGTCAGCTTTGGTATATTGAATTTTATTTTCAGAAATAATATCAGGGTAGCCATCTCCATTAAAATCTTGAAATTCTGTAACCGATTTGGTTTCTCCTAAAGCTGTACTTCCTCCGGCTCCTACAGGGCCAAGACCTGCACTTACGCTTAGACCGACACTATAAGATTTTGTAATTTTATCTATACCACGAGCACCAGTTCCGTTACTTGTAGCAGGATTAATTACATTAATATTATCCATACCCAAACGTGAAGCACTTTGTTGTGTTTCACTAACCCAAACTTTGTCATCGTAGCCTTTCCATATATTTAGCTCATTATCAGGCAATAGCATGATAAAATTTTGTTCATTGATATTTTGTCCTCCCTCATTTGTAAAGGTGTCTTCCATTTCATCAGCAGTAGCAGCTCCGCTTAAATCAATATCTTGCGAGGCTTCTAGATTGTCTAGATTTAATTCTGATTCATTTATAGGTTGTGTCGCTCTATCACGGTTTCCATTATACCCAAATTGTCCCCAACTACGATACATAGGACCAAAAAGAATTGTTTCATTTTTAGTGGCAATTCCTAAAGGCACTGTCTCTGTAGCGGTAGTCAAAACAATTTGCATTTCGGCTTGAGTTAGCCCTTCTGCTAAAGCATTGTCATTGGTTGACAAATCAAAGTATAAGATATCATCTGTTATGGCATCATAGCTAATTGAAGACGTTCCTGAGACCACACCCGAATCGATTGTTATTTGCTGTTTAGCAATCAATTCATTTTCTTTTTTAACCGTTAGGGTTAATTCTCCAACAAGTGTTAAGTCTGTTACTGTTATCTGAGGGTTTAATGTTACTGTGCCATCAACAGTAGCAATCCAAGGTGTAACAGGAGTTTTTATATCTGCAAAAACATCATAATGCACTGTTGGATAAAATTGTAATGCAGGGCTGCCATCAGGATTATTAACCTCAGTTATATTTGGGTCAGTTGAACTAGTATAAAATAGTCTAGGACTCCAATTGATAGCTTTCCAGTCAATATTTGAATCAGAAGTAATACTAAAAGCAAATGTTTCATCTTGCAAAACATTAAGCGATAAATTTAAGTTTTCTGAAACCACTTCTGTGGCCAAATAAGTCGTCTCCCAAACGGTTTCAGTACTGCCATCCGTTTTTGTCTTAACGATAGCTAACGTTATATCATCAGTTGTAATAGGTTTTGTAATAGGACCATCAATTACAATACCACCTGCAATTGGTGTTCCTGTCGTCTGTGGAGCAGATAGTAAGAAACCGTCAGATGCTTTAAATTGGTAAATTGGTAATTGATTAGCATCTAAAAGTGTATCTTCGTGATCATTGTAGGTAATTATTGGATTCCAATCAACCACATCTCCTTCACCATTGAATACAGATTGTACTCTAAAATAGATTCGATCACCTTCAAGTACACTTATAGGTAGTGCTGCATTACCTCCAGGGTTAACTGAATTGAAATTTCCTTCAGCTATTTCTTCTGACCAAAGCTCATTAGCATTGAGCTGAACCGCAACTCTTACCCCATCTATAGATTGCGCAGAAGCATTTAATGTTACAGGAGCGTCAATAGTAATAGTACCAGAATAAGGGGCTTCCCATACCCGTACAACATCATGTAAAGGAAAACGATCAATATTTTCTTCGAGTTCGTTCGGATCTACTTCTACGAGGTTGGGGTCTATTCCAACACTCGATGCACCAATACTGCTAGGTGTATCATCACTAGATTGTGTAAAAGTGGGTATACCATTTTCTAAGTGATTGAAAAAAACCGTTCCTTTATGTACAATATCAATTAATCTATCACCGTTCACATCAGCAAAATAGGTTTCCACAGTAGACTTTGTATCTGTTTTTTGCAATCCTAAGAAAACGCCAAAATGAGATTCTATACCATAGGTAAATGTTTCTGACTTCGATCTGGAAAAATCAGAAATTCCAACTACGGTATTCTCTTCACCAAAAATAGTAGTACCATCTGGTCCAGACTGATTAGTTCTAAACTTTATACTCCCGTTTTTGACATAAACTTTATCAGCAAGATTATCACCATTAATATCAATTAATGATAGCATGCCTTCACTTTTACCTGAACTGAAACCAAAATTACCCCCAACTGTATTTAATTTGTGAATAAGTTCAGTATCATTAGATTTAGTACCAGCTGTTATTGCGATTCCAAATCCTCCTCCAGAAGATTTAGTTCCACTAATTGCGGAGGCATTATCATTAAACTCATCAACTCGAACTACAAAATCGCCTCTCACGTTATCGCTTTGTGGAGACCAGTTATCCTCATTAAAGTATGGATCGTAAGTGTTCGAAGAAGTTGTTCTAACCTCATCGAAATAGTCAAATTCATGATTTGTAAACTCCTGACCAGAGGCATCAAACTCTGTAATCTTTTGCAATAACGTTTTATAAAATGCCCCTTGAGCATACGTTAATTCATAGCTTCTTATGTTAGCTCCATTAAGCTTTACTTCAATTTTTCTCAATAAGTCGGCGGTCACTTGTTTAAAGCCATAACGAGCATTGATAGTAACATCTGTACGTTTATCTTCATTCAACTCACGATCTCTGGTAAATAAAACTTCATATTTCCCTTCACTACTTCCATGTCCGGTATAAGTAATTCTATCCACGTAGATATTGTTACCTTGGACCGATCCACCTTCAATTCCAGTATCGAAAACCTTTGTACAATGATATCTGACAAAATTATCATTTAGGTCACGTATTTCAACTAATGCCCAATATGCAATATGACCGTTTACGTCCTTTAAAACGGAATTATCAACTATTCCTTGACTAGATGTACCTCCATATGAATATTTCGTGCCTGACTTATCAGTTACCTCCCACCAATAATTTGTTGGATTATCGCCATGACGAATAATTCGATTAAAACTACCCTCAACACGTGGGTAAAACTGTTTTTCAGATGTTCTAGTTACTAATTCTCCTCTGTGAGCTACGGGTGCCAATTGTTCACCACGAATAAGATAGGTTTCGGTTTCTAAGTCGTTTTTAAATCTTGGTACTCCCCAACGTGTATCAACACTAATACTTGGAATTTGCAAATTCCATCCTATACCTAGCCAACCATTCCCACCACCATTACTATACTGAATACCTAACTGTGGTTGCATTCCTTGACGTCCTGCAGGCAGCATAATAGGGTAACCTATATTAGCAGAACCCATATTATTAGCACTAGGCGGTTCAATAGTATTTATGGCAGCTGATGGATTTGCCGCCTTAATATCTTTAATAGAAGTTGGAGTAAATCCAGCTGTTTCTGGTGATTCTGGCACTTTAATAATACCGTTTATCATATCCGTAAAATGGGTCGTCTTAGATATTATAGTGTGATTACCAATTGACAAACTATCCTTTTTTAATGCTACCCAATGTTTCGTGGTTTCATCAAAGTAATAGGTCTTAATATCTTCAGCTGTATATCCATCAGGTATTTTATTAGTATCATAAGCTAACTTTATAGTAGCTTCATTTTTGAACTGTGTTCCATGAGGTAAAAATCTGTATCCGTCATGATCTTTAGTAACATTAACCATAGTGCCTTCTAAAGCAGGAATATCTATATCTCGAAGTGCTGTTATAGATATGTTCTTTGAACTTGTTAATGCTTGCGGTACTATGGCAATTGAAGCTCCTTTTAAAGACAGCTCCATTTCTTTTTCAGGAAAATAGGTTTTAGCAACATATGCATCCGGACGAAAAGCTATACTATTCTTGACAATAGCTTTCTGTTCTTTTTCAAAAAACACTTGCCTAGTGATTATTTCACCATCAGGAAATATTGCCTTAATTGTAGCATTCCATTCTGCATTTTGAGACAGCTTATTTATTAAAACCTCAAATTCAGAATTAAGTACATCTATTTTAACATCATCTACATATATTTTTGCATCTCTACTTCCTACTCCCTGAATAAATCCTTTAACATAGCCTAAGTCATCGGAGTATTGCTTTTCTATTGGCTGATTAATAATTATTGCTTTGTCTAAAGTACCTCTCCTCTTAACCCGAATTCCTAAATCTTTAATTCGGTAATTATATTTTGCCTCTTTTGGAAGTGTAAAACGAATAATATTATCGCCTTGCTTTAACCAATCACTTTTTAATTGTTCTTCCTGACGTTTCCAACTATTGCTAGCAGCAACCAAATAACCACCAACAGCTAATTGATCGTTAACGCTTCTCGAAATTCCTGTATGATCACTTATACCATACAAATCATAGGTTAACCAAATTTCTTCATTTGCTTTTGGCACAAAATCCAATGATACAGTAAAAACATTGTCAGTTGGGCTATCTATGGGCTTTTCTTTAAAGACTCCTATATAACCCTCATTTAATGATGCGGGATAATAGCGTTCTTCCGACGAATCATTGCATTCGTCGTATGTTAGAGTTTCATTAAGGTTTTCATTAGCATAAGTCGCTAGACTTATAAAGCTTATTACGGTGAGGATGTATCTTTTAAAAGTGATCATAACGATATTTTTGTGATGGTTTAGTAAAATGATAGCTAGTGACGAAGCTTTTATTCTACAATTAGTTTTTTGGTAGCAGTTTCAAAAGGGGTGCTTAATATTACATTATAAACACCTGAGATATTTAAGCCCCTTCCCTTAATATTGGCTCTCTGTTTATTATCGTATTCATATATTTCTTCAGCTGAAAGCTCTTCAGTAGAAACCTCAGCGCCTAAGAGGTTATAAATGCTTACGGTAATATCTGATTTCTCTGCCAATACAATAGAAATTGTATAGGTGCCATCCGTTACAGGATTAGGATACACCACAAATTCTCGAATGAAACTATCTTCTATAGTTATTTCATCTGAATATTGACATCCTATTACAGTATCAATAGTTAATCTATACGTTCCTGGTTTATCTATGTCAACAATTTCATCAGTACTAGTAAATTCGTTTTCTTCAGAAGT
The DNA here is from genome assembly GCF_056591795.1 of Maritimimonas sp. 2210JD6-3. NCBI lineage: Bacteria > Pseudomonadati > Bacteroidota > Flavobacteriia > Flavobacteriales > Flavobacteriaceae > Maritimimonas > Maritimimonas sp. 2210JD6-3. Next base: position 16,103 of record NZ_JBWQOJ010000030.1, read on the forward strand.
CCAACTATAACTCACTACTTTTTCAGGGTCAGAAAATGTTGGCTGTAAACTAATGACCTCTTCAAACTTTAGCTTTCTATCTGGGCCTAAATCAATAGTAACTGGGTCTTCCAAAGTAATAACATACTCTTGCTGAGTTTTTGTTCCTATAACGTCTGTTACACTAAGCATATAGTTACCTGGTGATGTTACAGCTACACTATTTTCTTGTTCTATATCTTTATCGCTGCCCCATTGACTAGCCTCCGAAGTTTCGGTATTTGTTAAATTATATGAATAAGGTGGGATGCCTCCTGAAACTAAATATTCTAAATTAGTAGAACCATCTGGACAAATAATTGGTTGTTCACTAGTTAGCTCAAGTGCTAAATCTTCTTTCAATGTAATTGAAAACAGGTCTTTACCAGAACCATCTTCATCCCATTTAATGTCATTAAAAGTCAATAGTCCATTTTCTGTCAATTCAGTTGGAGCTATATATTGTGTGTTTTCAGGTAAAAAATCTCCTTTCCCACTTTTGTCTATAACCAGAACATAAGCATTGTAATCTTTTAATTCATCAAATAGATAATTTGCGTCTATAAGTAATTGTGTATTTATATCTTTTGCAGAAGCACCTGTAGTCTTAATCAACCACTTACGCTGTAACATGCGTATTCTATCTGTTTCAGTAGTTTCTTGTTCTAAATTTAATGGGGCATTATTATCACCCAAAACCAAGAAAGTGCGATCAGCGATGACGCTTTCGTTCGCTTTATTTGATAACGCTTTTTTGCCTGCTGAGACTACTAAAAATTCTGCTAAATTGGCACTGGTAGATTGTTTTTGGTAAACTTCCATATCATCATCTCTACCTATACCAATGATGTTATTAGAATATGCTAAGTCTTCTTCAGTATTCCAGATTACTTTTTTATTTGATGATATATAATTTTCACCATTAGAAAGAGTAATACCATATTTAATTGCTAAAGCGCTTTCTAACTTTTGTCTTGTACTTCCCCTTAACCGCCTATTATATGCTACAAGCTCAGCTACATTTCCTTTAAAATAAGTGTTTGACGAATCCTTTTTAACCACACCTAAACTGATGTACGTTTTAGAATTTGGTAACGCCTGATTAGAGAGGTGCAATTGCAAGAATGTATGCAGCACCGCTTTATTAGGTTCTACACCAATATAGAATGATTGTTTTGATGGATTGAACGTTCTTTTAGTAGTAAGCCCTAAAGTTGTTTCCTCTCCATGAAGACCCCAAACCTCTGCTTCTGCGATAGAATCGTTAGAAGATTTGAAGACCGTAAATACTGAAACCTGAGATAAATTTGAAATATCCTGCTCAATTTCTAAATAATCTTGCTTCCCATCAAAGGGAATTGCAGGATTATAATTGATCATTGCAGTATTATTTGCAAAATAATTTGCAGAAGCATTTTTTAACGAATCGCCAAAAAAAGTAATGACGGTAGTACTATCAATTTTACTAGAATTAAAATGGATAAAACTCGACTGAGCTCTGATACCAAAAATATTTGCAAAAATCAATAGAATAAGAAGGTAATAATATTTCATAGCCTAAAGGTTTTAATGTTAGAGGAGTACTAAAAAAATGATTAGAGAAAAGTACTTGCTTTTCAATAAAACGAAGTAAGGCTATGCCATAGAAAAAGTAAGGATATCCTATACCTTCCCTTTTATTTCCGCAATGAACAAAGAATATTTATATAAACCCTTTTTCTCTGGCTTTTCGCAACAACTCTTTATCACTAGGGCTTATAGTGTCAAAAATTTGCTTAATACGTCGTTTGCGTTTCTCAATTGCTGGAAGAGATAATTTCAAAATGTCAGGAAGTTCTTTCATCATGGTTCCAACAGAAAGTTCATACAACATCTTTCTGTCAATAGCATCTAATAAAAAATCATTGGTTACTTCCTTACGAAGTAATTTTAATATGGTTTTACTATAGTATGGAGGGTCAGAAATTACAGTACTTATAGCCTCTACAAGATTTTTTGGATTAAGGTCATTTTTTGTTAAAAAACCATCAGGATTAAGACTTTTAAATATGCTATGAACCCTATAGTTATCACTAAAAGTGGTTGAAACTATAATTTTAGCATCAGGTAACAACTCATTAATCTTTAAACCTAAATCTTCTCCTGAAAGCAGGTTACCATCTTTTGAAGGTGGTAGGCTCAGATCTAAAAAAACCACATCTAAGTTTTTCTTCTTAGAGAAAAAATTTTCAATCTTGCTATTTGCTATATTGCAATTAGGCGCTACGTCAATATTAAAAGACACTAGATCATTATTCTTTCTAACTTGACTAAAAGCGCTTTTATAAGCGTTAGTTATAAGAGGGTGATCATCGATTAATAAGACTTCATATTTCTTGACTTCCATAACAACCTGTTTATTTTAACGGGATTGAAAAATCTATAGTAGTGCCAGCGCGCATTTCTGATTTAATAACAAAAACACCCTTCAGTTCTTCTATTCGAGATTTCATATTTTTTATTCCTATTCCTTTCTTATGCGTTTTTGTTTTAAAACCAACCCCATCATCCTTTATAGTTGTTAATAAGCTGTTTTCTTCAAAACGAAAATCAACTATAACTTTTTCACATTCAGCGTACTTAACAATATTTTGTAGTGCTTCTTGTAGAATTCTATATAGGTTTACTTTTATAATTTCATCAACCACACTCCAAGATACATTTTTATCAATATTTAATTCGTAAGCAAAATTTCCAATATGACTTTTGCTTTCAAGTAGCTTATTTACTAAAGAGCTAAAGTCTATTTCAGAACTTTTGAAATTTGTATTTAGTTTATGAGAGACTTCCCTTATTTCTGCTTCAATGCTTTGCAATTCTTCCAAAAACAAATCATGCTTTTTTAACGTTTCATTAGTTCCATTAATCTCCAAAAAGCCTAGGTCAATTCTTATTCCAAATAACTTACCAAGAATATTGTCATGTAGCTCCTGAGATATCCTGTTACGCTCTTTGACCCTCTCCTCTTCAAGTTTAGCCTGTTGGCGTAAAGTTAAAATGTAAACTTGCTCGTTCGCCTTCTGCTGTTCATTCTTTAGTAACAGCCTCTTATTTTTCGACCTTTGAATGATTAGGTAATATATCAAAGATAAAATAAGTAATGCTACTAAACCTGTTACTACTATTAAAGCTCGCTGACGTGATAACTTTTCGGTTTCCTCAATATATTCATCAGTTTCATAGGCAATTCTCGCAAATCTATTTTGAATTTTACGATCAAGAATCTGTAGACTATCATTATAAGAGATATACTTAGCCAAATATGAATTAGCATTTTTTTCATCTATTTTAGAAAGCAACTTTAGAGAAGCTAAGTAATCTCTACTATTTTTTAACTCTTTAGATAAATCGTTTGCATCTTGAGCATATTTGAACGCTCTTACTGAATCTTTGAATGCCAAGTAGTATTCTGATAAATGAAGGTTTACAACAATTTTTCCTTCATCATAATCAAGGCTATCCCTTATTTTCAAAGATTCATGAAGGTATTTCTTTACATTAAGCGTATCATTATTTAGAAATTTGCAATATGCTTTGTTAGCTAACACTCTTGCATAACGCTCAATTTTTTTCAATCTCAAACTGTCATTTTCTAAAATTTTATTAAAACAATCAAGAGCCTTCGAGTACTCACCTTTTTTAACATAAACTAGCCCAATATTATTCAAACTAATTTCATGTAAATTTTTGTTACTTTTTATTTTATCTAAATACCCTATCGCTTTGTTATAGTAAAATAAAGCTCTATCGTACTCTTGAATGTTATTTTGTAAAATAGCCAAGTGATTATAGGAGGCATATAATGACTTATACTTGTTTAATTTCTTATATTTTTCTATAGCACTTATTATTAAACTTTCACTTCCAGTATAATCTCTAAAACGTCCTTTAATAAAAGACATACCATACAACATTTTGGCAGCATAATTTTGTTCATCTAGATTTTCAAAATACTGATATGCCTCATTGTAATGATAATACGCCTTACTATAATCTCCCCATTCTTTATAAAAATTAGCGGAGTTCCAATGAATATCTGCTAATGAAAAAGAATCTTTTAACTTATATGCTAAATTATAAGCTTCACTATTAAGTTTTCTAAAATTAGAAGTATCCTTTACCTTGTAATATTGGTATGCTATTTTGCGTATAAACTTATTAGAAAGAGTATCATTTCTGTATTCTTTTATTGCTTCATACGCTCTGTTCAAATATTTTTTTCGTCGCTCTAATTTGTAAGATTTCTCCTTTGAAAGATTGATCCAAGAGGAAATGCTATCAGTTTCTATCTCGCTCGAAAATTGTGTATTAATGCTATTCTTTGGATTACAACTCAATAAAAATAAACACAAGAATGCCTTTGATATTATTCTCTTATATGTAATATGTATTATCAATGATACTAGTTAAAATACAAAACTAATAAAAGCCTTTAAGAGATATCCCTTAAAGGCTTTTATTATCCGTTCATTTCTTACTCACTAATCATCTTTCTCTGTTTCATCAACTTCTTCTGTTTCGTCTCCAGTAGCTTGAATATCAAGCTGGTTTATTTCGAAATTTTCTGCAGAATTCGCTTCAGGTTCTTGGATAATTTCATCATTTGTACATGAAGCAAAAAATATTGAACATAATAGTAATACAAGAAAGGTTTTTGAAATTTTCATAAATGCAAAATTTTAAGGTTTAACAATGGTTTCTCTAGGATGTTCTTTCGAACAACCGTTATATCTAAAATTGTGCACAAGAAGACGCAATGAAATTGTAACGTCAGTGAAGCTTCGTTGACGAAAATAGAGCTAACAAATAGCTCTTCTATCTAAAAACACAAAAGTTTAGTCAAGTTGGTATTCATTGTAGTGAAACAATGGCTTCAAGAAGTAAAATGCTAATTTGGAGTCATTACCGAGTTATTTGAAAGTGATGAATTAATAAAGTTGATATTTTTAATAAATGTTTTAGTAAATGGCACTTTATGGTCACTATTTCTAATCGAGCAAATAGCCTTTCCATAATTAATTCTTGTGATATAATCACTATTAATAATAAAGCTTTTATGTATTCTCAGAAAATTACTTGGTAGGGTATTTTCAAAAGTCTTTAATGTCTTAAAAGCACCAATCACAGAGCCATCATACATATAAAAATCTGTTGTATTGTTATCCGCTCTTAAAAACAATATTTCAGCAGTGTTTAAATAGCGGTAATCTTTATTAGACTTAAGGCATACTACATCAACTTCGCTCAGCGGATAATTTTTAAAATACTTTAAAATACATCTTTGCAAGGATAATTTTGTTGTAGGTTTTATAAGGAAATCAAAAAAGTTATATCTATAAGCTTTGTATGCGTTCTCTCTAAAACGAGACAAAGCAACAAATACCATTTCTTGTTGTATGTGTTGCTCTATATCTAATAGGAAGTCTGAGAGGTTTCCCAAGGTAGCATCTATATCTAAAAAGATAATATCTGGAGTATTGTTGAATATCATATTCAGTGCTTCATCCTGATCTGAAGAACTTCCACAAAAAATTAAGCTGTCTAAGCTATTAACTGCTGTTTTAATTACACTCAGTTCCTTAGCATTCTTTTCAACAATGAAATATTTTTTATTCAAAATAACTAACTGAAAATGAACATGAAAAGATATTTATTAAAGTATAAATTTCAGTAAGGCTAATCCATAAAAATAGTATGGAAAACTTTAATAAGTAGTTCCTGAAAAATGCGGAAATTTATTCAATTTTAAATTAGGGTGGTTTTCATAAAGAAAGCAAATAAATCCTATTATAATTACATACTAGGTAAATTATGATTAAGATTAAAAACTAACTATAAAATGCTTGAATTAGATATTTTAATAGATGACTTTTTACACAAATAAGAACCCAAATGATGAAATTGACTTATACAAGAAAGAAAAAATACTTAGTCTGAATAACAATTTTAAAAATGGAGATTTAAGATATACAAAATTTCAAAATTTATATTTGGGGCAATATTGTGAAAACTACATTATCTTCAGAGAAAGAGAATCTTTAATTGATAAAGGTCATTCTTCTATGGTAGAACCTGTAAAAAAACTAAGGCTAACCGATTTAGCAGAAGATCAAACTCTGGACAAGGAAGTGAATTAGTGGAAACTATAGAGGTGAATTAAGGATTCAAAAATCCTAAAACTATAAAGATAAGTGGATTAAATCAAAAAATCGGAAATATTTTGTAAATATTACAAAACAAAAAGCTCTAACATATTTAATATCAAATACTTAGAGCTTTATTTTGTTGGCCCACTAGGACTCGAACCTAGAATGACGGTACCAAAAACCGGAGTGTTACCATTACACCATGGGCCAATGCGGGTGCAAATTTAATTCAAACTTTTAATTCAGCAAATATTTTTTGTAAAAAAATTAATGGCAATTTTAACAGAACTTTAATGCTGTCCGTTCGTCGCTACAACAATAATTTAAACCCGTTAATCGATAATAATTAGTAAATTCGCCTCAATATAAAAGAAGATTCATGAGCAACATCAATTATAAAAAGTGGAACATCATCATAGGATGGATAACTTTTGCAATTGCATTGATAACCTATACATTAACCGTTGAACCTACAGTAAGCTATTGGGATGTAGGTGAATATATTTCTACAGCAGTAAAATTGGAAGTAGGACACCCTCCAGGAGCTCCACTATTTCAAATGTTAGGCGCTTTTTTTGCCATGTTTACTAGCGATGTTACTGAAATCGCCAAAATGACGAATTTTATGTCAGCTCTAGCGAGTGCATTTACAATTCTTTTTTTGTTTTGGACCATCACAGCGCTCGCTAAAAAAATAGTGCTAAAAAATGCTGAATTAACAAATTCAAATACCTTGGCTATTTTAGGCAGTGGACTTGTAGGAGCGCTTGCCTATACGTTCTCTGATAGTTTTTGGTTTAGCGCTGTTGAAGCAGAAGTATATGCAATGTCATCATTCTTAATGGCCTTATTATTCTGGCTTGGATTGCGCTGGGAATCTGAAATGGACACACCAAGAGGAAATAAATGGTTACTTCTTATAAGTTTTATTGTGGGGTTATCTTTCGGAGTTCATATACTTTCACTATTGGTAATACCTTCTATTGTATTTATTTATTTTTATAAAAGATATGATAATATCACTTCAAAAAAATTCATTATTGCGAATGTAATAGCGGTATTTGTTTTAGTATTTGTTTTTAAATTCTTATTCCCTTATACCTTAGCTTTTTTTAGTGCTATGGAACTCTTTTTTGTAAACAGTATTGGTCTCCCTTTTAACTCTGGAAGTATTATTGCGGGTATATTGCTAGTGGCAGCTTTTTATTTTGGTATTCGATATACCAGAAAAAAACAGTTATTCAATACCAATTTATTGATCTTGTGCTTATTGTTCTGTATGATTGGTTTTTCTTCTTGGTTGATGTTACCTATTCGAGCAAATGCAAATACTACCATTAACGAAAATGATCCATCTAGTGCGAGAGAATTGTTAGCCTATTATAATCGTGAACAATACGGTGACGCCAGTATTTTTTATGATTCTTATTATTCTGAAACGGGTCAACGTGATCGCGATAAACCTTATAAAGATGGAAAACCTAAATACGAGAAAGACAAAAAAGCAGGTAAATATGTAATTGTGAATAAATGGAAAAATGCCTTACCAAACTATTCAGATAAACATAAAGGCTTTATTCCTAGGATGGTAGATCCTTCTCCGTCTGTAATAGCGAATTATAAAGCCATTGCAGGAATTCCGGCAAGGAGCAAGCGAAGACCTACATTTTTAGAAAATTTGCGTTTTATGGTTGATTATCAATTTGGATACATGTATGGAAGGTACTTTATGTGGAATTTTGTTGGACGCCAAAACGATATTCAAGGACAACTCGACAATAACGGAAACTGGTTAAGTGGTATTAAATTTATAGACGAGTTACATCTGGGATCGCAAGATAATCTACCTGATGAAATGAAGAACAATGCGGCGAGGAATACCTATTTCTTCTTACCGTTAATTTTAGGACTTATAGGCTTGTTTTTTCAAATAAAATTTGATCCAAAGAATTTTTATATACTGCTTCTCTTTTTCTTATTTACAGGATTAGCCATTATATTTTATACCAATCCGAAACCATTTGAACCTCGTGAACGCGACTATGCTGTAGTAGGATCTTTTTACATTTTCGCTATTTGGATTGGCTTCGGTGTACTCTCGATTTTCGAGTCGTTAAAAAATAAATTACAGCCAAAGATGGCGGCAATTGGCACAACAGCGGTTTGCTTGTTAGCAGTACCTTTCCTTATGGCATTTCAAAATTGGGATGATCACGATCGGTCTGGTCGTTACGCAGCTCATAACAATGCCAAGGCATATTTAGACTCTACCGATAAAAATGCGATCATGTTTACCATTGGTGATAATGACACATTCCCACTTTGGTATATGCAAGAAGTAGAAAACTACAGAACCGATATCAAATTGGTAAATACGAGCTTATTTGCTACCGATTGGTATATAGATCAACAAAAACGAAAAACCTACGACGCTGACCCCATTCCGTCTCAATTGACACATGAACAATACAGAACAGGCACCCTCGATGTAGCATATCATATCCCTATGGAGTTAGGTACATTGGCTGTAAAAGATACTGCTACATTAGCAGAAGATGGTTCTCTAGAAGTTCCTAAAGAAGATGAAAATAGAGTTGATCTTGATTTCTTCATGAAATGGATGACCAGTGACAGTGACCGTACCTATATGGATCTTTTTGATGACGGAAATCAAATAAAAATATACCCTACCAATAAACTACGCCTCTATGTTGATAAAGAAGCAGTACTTAAAAACGGTATTGTAGAACCAGAAGACGCAGACAAAATTGTACCATACATAGACTTTGATATTGATGAAAATGGTCTTACTAAAAATAGAATTTTGATGCTTGATATTTTAGCAAGCAATAATTGGGAACGCCCTATTTATTTCACGGGAGGGGCTCATGCAGCCGAAGAATATATCTGGTTAAAAGATTACTTACAGCTAGAAGGCTTGGCTTATAAATTTGTTCCTATAAAGCGATCAAGTAAATACGCTGATGGTAGAGATCGAAGTATCTTAGATATCGGTCGTATTAATACCGAAAAAATGTATGCTAATGTGAAGAAATGGGATTGGAAAAACTCAAATGCAGATGATGTTTATGTAGATGTTGAAACGCGTAAAAATGGAATTTCATTTAGAAATAATTTAGTACGCCTTGCTGAAGCATTTATAACAGAGGGTAAAAATGACAAAGCTGAAGAAATCTTAGACCTTTCTATAGAAAAAATGCCTATTGAACGATATGGACATTATACCATGGTTTTAGGATATCCTGAAAACTATTATAAAATAGATAAAAAAGAAAAAGCACGTAGCGTGATTAAAACCTTAACAGATATTTTTGACGATCGTATCGAATTCTATAGCGGGTTAGATGATTACGGAATAAAACAGCATTATGACGACATAGAAACTACGCTGCTTATGTATAGAAATCTAGTAGCTACTGCTGACGAATATGATGAATCGTATGCTTCTGAACTGAAAAATCAATACATTGCTTCAGTAAAAATGTTTGAAGGAGTTCTTGATTAATTTATTTTGTACAAAGTTTTAAAAACACCAGTATTTTTTCAAAAAGCGTTTCCAAACCACGTCTGGAAAGTTAATACAAATAAAAAAATTCTATACCTTACGTTTGATGATGGCCCAACCCAAGGTGTAACAGAAAAAGTCTTAGATATTCTTGACGAATACAACGCAAAAGCAACATTTTTCTGTATTGGAAAAAACATTGAGCAAAACTCTGAAATTTTTCAACGTGTTTTTAAAGAAGGACACTCTGTAGGTAATCACACCAACGATCATTTAAAGGGTTGGGAAACAAACACCCAAAGCTATTTACAAAATATAAAAATAGCGCAAGATATTATTGAAGGTGTTGCTTTTCAAAATGTAAAGCTCTTTAGACCTCCGTATGGACGTATAAAACCTACTCAATCGAAACAACTTAGAAAACAAGGATATCACATTATTATGTGGGATGTACTTTCGTATGATTGGGATCAAAAAATCATAAAGGAAAAAGTAGCAAAAAATGTTCTTAAAAATGCCTCAGCAGGAAGTATTATCGTTTTTCACGACAGCCTAAAAGCTTCAAAAAATATGTTATACGCTTTACCTAAAACATTAGCATATTTCTCTAAAAAAGGTTTCCGCTTTGAATCGTTAGATATACTGCTGAACTAAACTAATAAGGGTATTCGCATCTTGCTCACCAGATTGCCGCCATTTCATCTCGCCGTTCTTATAAATAATAAACGTAGGGTTCCCTTTTATACGCAAGGCATTTGCTAGAATTTCATTCTTATCGATATCTATCTTTATTACCTTAGCTTTATCTCCCAAAGTAGCAGCAACGTCTCTAAGAACAGCATGCAGATTTACGTTATTTTCATTCCAATCTGCATAAAAATCTATAAGTGTAGGTTTGTTTGAATTTATGATCTCTCCAAACTTAGCCATATATCATTTTTTATAAGAACGAACTCAGGTTCGCTATGCGTTGTTATACAAATATAATATACTTTTTCAAAAAATAAGCGCTTTTTAGCCTCTTTTTCAACAGTTTACTACAACCTCTTTTAATAAGTTGTTAATTAGATTGTCGTAACACGTTTTTTCTTAAGGGTAATGACAGAAATCTCTGGCCAAATACCTACTCTGCCTGGATAGGCTAAAAAGCCAAAACCTCGATTTACATTAATAAATCTACCGGCTTCCTCATAAATACCTGCCCAATGCTTATAACGCCATTTTACAGGACTCCATTTTATCCACCCTGGAATCTCAATACCAAATTGCATACCATGCGTATGACCACTTAATGTTAAATGAAAATGCTTGTCATCTTTCTTTACTTCTTCTTCCCAATGGCTCGGGTCATGACTTAGTAAAATTTTAAAATCTTTTTTAGCAACCCCTTGTGAAGCCTGCTTTAAATCGCCTGCTTTTTTAAAACCACCCACACCCCAATTTTCAACTCCTACCAATGAAATCTTTTCGCCATCTTTTTCTAAAAAACGATGTTCATTTAATAATAAGTCAAAACCTATTTCTTTATGAATAGCTTTGAGCTTGTCCATATTTTCGATTTTAGCCGCTGCACTTTCCCATTCAATGTAATCACCATAGTCATGATTTCCTAACACAGAAAACATTCCTTTTTTGGCATGCAACTTTTTAAAAGAATCTAGCCAAGGCTCCATTTCATCTGCTCTATTATTTACCAGATCTCCAGTAAACAATATGATATCTGAATCTTGTTGATTTATCAAGTCTATACCATACGCTATCTTCTTTTTATTGTCAAAACTACCACTATGAATATCTGATATTTGTGTAATTTGAAATCCATCAAAAGCCTCAGGAAGGTCTTCAAATTCCAACGCATATTTTAAGACTTTATAATTATATTTTCCGCGATACATCCCATAAAGTAACGATGCAAAGGGTATCGCTGCGAGTCCTAGAGCTATCTGGCTTACAAACTTTCGTCGTGATGGTAAATAACCATCAGCAACTTTTCCTTCTGTTGCCCAACGATACATACCTTGCGGCACACGTATAATGTCTTCACCAAACATAAAAAGCACTATTAACAACTTAGGAACGAAGAGCACTAAGAAAAAACCAATCGCATTATTTACGGTAGTTGTGAGACCAATACTTCTATTAAAAGTTGCTAGTTGATATACAAAATTAGCAATGATTAAAATTGTGAGTAACCAATAAACTATATATAATCCCTTACTCCTAAAAGTAGTTTTAAAGGCTTGAAAAGCATAAAAATCAACAAGTAGATAAAAAGCAATAAAGAGTATCCAACGTAACATAATGTTCTGTATCATAATTTTAACAAAAATACCAATTCAATTTTTCAATATCCTTATCAAATTGTTAAAGATATACCCGTCAAGAAATGATTTGAATCAGTTCTTTTATTATTTCTTGATTGGAGTGTTCACTATCATTCACGAGTTCACCACTTTTTGATCTAGCAGAACTATGTAATTCTACAAACTTATTTTCTTTGAATGATTTTGCATTTTGAGGATGTATTCCTCCTCCTGGAAGAATAATGATGGCATCTTTTGCTTCATTTTTTAAGCTTTTCAGCAAGCTCAATCCTTTAAATGCTGTAGGCTCTTGTCCCGAAGTTAATATTCTTTTCACGCCCAAATCGATAAGTTGATGAAGTCCTTTTATCGGATCAAGAATCGTATCAAATGCCCTATGAAAAGTAAAAGGAAGTGGTTTCGATAATTCAACAAGTTCTTTAGTTCGTTCAAGATCAATAGTTTTATTATCATTCAGTACTCCAGAAACAATTCCATGGCATCCTAAATCTTTATACAACAAAATATGTTGTTTCATTTGATGGAATTCAGCTTCAGAATATGCAAAATTACCTTCTCTAGGTCGTATTAACACAAAAACAGGAATTGTAGTATCTTGCAAAACCTTTATGAGTAATTGCTCATTTGGCGTAATACCACCCACTCCCAAGTGTTCACATAATTCAATACGCTTTGCACCAGCAATCTGAGCATGTAATGCTGATTGGTATGAATTTGTACAAACTTCTAATAGCATTCTAAGCTTTTTGCTATCTTGCTAATGTAAGTAAAAATCATACAAAAATGAAGCGTCGTAATTTTATAAAAAGCACATCCTTAACCGGAGTTAGTTTAGCAATAGGCTCAATAATAACATCTTGTAAAAATACTGAAAACGAAAAAGTAATACCTACCAGTCTAAAAAAGGCATTACCACTAGTAGTTGCTACATGGAATGTACCCAATGCTACTAAAAAAGCTTGGGAAATTTTACAAAATAATGGGAATTCTTTGGATGCGGTAGAACAAGGTTGTATGATTGAAGAAGCAGATGTTAAAAATTCTTCGGTTGGCAAAGGTGGTTTGCCTGATCGTGATGGAAATGTTACGCTCGATGCCTGCATTATGGACAGTTCTGGCAATTGTGGTTCTGTAGTTTATCTTAAAAATATAACGCATGCTGTTGCTGTTGCCAGAAAAGTTATGGAAGACACACCACATGTTATGCTCGCAGGTAGAGGAGCACAACAATTTGCCATTGCTCAAGGCTTTACACCAGAAGATTTATTGACAGCATCGTCTAAAAAAGCATGGGAAGACTGGAAGACAACATCTGAGTATAAGCCGATAATAAATATCGAAAATCACGATACAATAGGCATGTTAGCTATCGATAAAAATGGCAATATTTCTGGAGCTTGTACCACTAGTGGTTTAGCGTATAAAATGAACGGGCGTGTCGGTGACTCACCTATCATTGGTTCAGGTTTGTTCGTAGATAATGAGATTGGTGGTTGTGTTGCTACGGGTCTTGGGGAAGAAGTAGTGAAAACAGTTGGTAGTTTTTTAGTAGTAGAGCTCATGCGTCAGGGAAAATCACCTCAAGAGGCTTGCGAAGGAGCTATTAGAAGAATTGTTTCGAAACCTAATAGTGATTATAAAAACTTTCAAGTAGGCTATATCGCTGTAAACAAAAACGGAGAAACCGGATCTTATGCTATTCATAAAGATTTTAGTATGACCAAATATTACAATGGTCAAAATAAAAATATACAATCTGAATATTTTATAAAATCCTAGAATAAAAAACTGAAGCTTTTACTTCGCTTTTTTACTAATCAGCATAATTTAATTCGCCTTTCGATTCTTTTTCTTTAAACTCCTTGACTAAATCTAAAGCATCTGGTATTACATCACTGCATAAAATTATGAGTGACCCTTTTTCGGCATTTTTCACCGCATGTTTTATTGCTTCCTTCTCCGACGGTATAATAGTAGTTTTCTTATTAGGGTCTTTCATTTTTATACCATCGTTGAGCATTTTTATAAGCTCTTCTTCAGTTTTTCCGCGCAAGCGTTTATCTTGACGGATAATTATTTCATCAAACATTTCTGCAGCAATACTACCCATTTCATTATTATCTTCTACGCGTCTATCGCCTATACCTGCGATAATACCTACTTTAACTGTGGCATCTAATTCATCAGTAAACTTTTGAAGTGCCCGCATTCCTGCTGGGTTGTGTGCATAATCTAACAAAATTGAAAAATCATTAAACTTAAATAAGTTTAAACGACCTGGTGTTTGTGAAGCTGAAGGGATAAAGGTTTCTAATCCTGCCTTTATATCTTCATTACTAATGCCTTGTACATGCGCAGCTAAAACAGCAGCAAGAACATTTTGAATCATAAACTTTGCCTTACCGCCATAGGTCAGTGGAATATTTTCAGCTTTCATCAAGCGCATTTTCCATTCACCTCGACATATGGTAACATATCCACTTTCATAAACAGCCGTAATGCCTCCTTTACGTTGTAGCGCCTGCACACGAGGATTATTTTCATCCATAGAGAATAATACAACATTACATTCAACATTTCTACGCATTTCATATACCAAATCATCATCGGCATTTAAAATTGCATAGCCATCAGGTAGTACCGTTTCTGGCACAACAGCTTTTACCTTAGCTAACTGCTCTATGGTATGAATTCCTTTTAATCCTAAATGATCTGCAGCTACGTTCGTTACAACCGCTACATCACATTTTTTAAACCCAAGACCCGCTCTTAATAATCCGCCCCTTGCACATTCTAATACAGCAAAATTCACGGTAGGATCTTTAAGAACAAATTCAGTACTGGCAGGTCCCGTACAATCACCCGTCATCAATAATCGGTTTTGGATATAAACACCATCACTTGTGGTATAGCCAACTCGATAACCGTTCATTTTCGCTATATGTGCAATCAGTCTTGTTGTTGTGGTTTTTCCATTGGTTCCAGAAGTAGCTATGATAGGGATACGTCCTGTATCTCCCTTTTTGGGAAATAGTTTATCAATAACAGGAGCAGCAACATTTCTAGGTAAACCAGTGGTTGGTGCTAAATGCATTCTAAATCCTGGCCCAGCATTTACTTCAAGTACAGCACCTCTAGTTTCAGATAAAGGTTTTGAAATGTCTGTAGTCATTACATCAATTCCACAAATATCAAGATCAATGATCTTAGAAATTCGTTCAGCCATACTTACATTAGCAGGATGTACAATATCAGTAACATCTTCTGCAGTACCTCCTGTACTTAAATTGGCAGTATCTTTTAATATTAATATTTCACCATCTTTCAACACAGAATCTTCTGTATAACCAGCGTCAGCTATCATTTTTTGTGTAAGATCATTTATGGTTATCTGGGTTAACACTTTTTCATGCCCATAACCACGTCTTGGGTCTTCATTAACTATAGCTACCAATTCTTTTATAGTAGATTTACCATCACCCATAACATGGGCAGGTGTACGTTTAGCTGCAGCTACTAATACATTATTAATAACTAATAATCTATAATCTTCTCCTTTGATAAATTTCTCTACGATTATGGCGCCACTGCGTGAACTTTCTTTCGCATGACGAAATGCTATAAGTGCGTCTTCATAATTTTGAATATCAACGGTAATGCCTCTACCGTGATTCCCATCGATAGGTTTAATTACTAAGGGATACCCCACATAACGACACGCTTCTTCTAAACTACGCTCACGACGAATAATATCACCGCGCGGTACTTCGACTTCCGCCTGCTCTAATAAATACTTGGTATCTTCTTTATCACATGCCAATTCAACACCAATACTACTTGTTTCGCTCGTTACTGTAGCTTGTATTCTTTTCTGATTTGCCCCATATCCTAATTGACATAAAGAGTATTTGTTAAGACGAATCCAAGGAATACCTCTAGCTTCAGCCTCCGCAATGATAGAACCAGTACTGGGTCCCAAACGATCGGCTTCTCGTAGTTCTCTCATTTCTTGGATGTCTTCGGTCATATCATAATCTTCTCCTTTAATCAATGCTTCGCATATTCTTACCGATGCTTTTGCCGCATAGCGCCCAACAGACTCCTCCATATACGCAAACACCACATTATAAACACCTTCTTCACCATACCCACGTGTGCGCCCAAAACCAACATCCATACCCGCTAGTGTCTGAATTTCTAAAGCAATATGTTCTATAATATGCCCCATCCAAGTACCTTCTTCTACACGCTGAAAAAAACCACCAGCTGTACCGACTGAGCATCGATGTTCATACATAGTAGGAAACATTTTCTCCAATCGTTCTTTAAAACCATCTATTTTATTTGAAGGAAATTCTTCCATTTCTTGAAGATCTAACACCATAACAATCAATTTATGACGTCTAATAGACCAATAGTTGGGTCCTCGCATTGCATTAATACTTCTTATTTCCATAATTCAGTCAGTTTTATAAAGAGTGAAAGATTATAAATATAGGTAATTTTCTTAGAAATTTTACTTTATTTTTGCCGCATATTTTAAACAGTAATAGTAAGATGTCGCAGGTAAAAGGTACTTTAATCCCGATAGGAGGAAATGAAGATAAAGGGATTGAAGAAAACGAGATGTACTCTCTTGAATTTATAGATGAAGGGATTTTATATCATGTTGTAAGAGAGTCTGGTGGTATTGACGCTACAATTGTCATTATTCCTACAGCATCAAGCATTCCTGAAGAAGTAGGCAAAAATTACATCGCTGCATTTACTACTTTAGGATGCAAAAACGTTACGGTTCTTGACATTCGTAGCAGAGAAGATTCTGAAGAAAAAGCCGCTATAGAACTTATAAAAAATGCTGATTGTGTCATGTTTTCTGGAGGTAATCAGTCTAAAATCACTGATAAAATTGGAGAAACTACCATTCACAAAATTTTAGCTGACCGCTATAAAAATGAAGAAAAATTTGTGATTGCAGGCACTAGTGCAGGTGCTATGGTTATGACTGATGAAATGATTGCAGGTGGTAGTGCCTCAGAAGCTTTTGTTAAAGGTGCTGTTACCATGTATAAGGGGCTTCGTTTTATACCTCAATTAATTATAGACACCCATTTTATTAAGCGCGGTCGTTTTGGCCGTGTGAGTGAAGCTGTGGCAAAACATCCAAACCTTCTCGGATTAGGCTTAGCAGAAGATACGGGTATTATTATAAAGAATGGAAATGATTGTACTATTATCGGTTCTGGGATGGTCATTATTTTTGATGGTAGTAACCTCACTCATAATAATGAGAAGGTCTTAAAAGAAGGTACCCCCATGACCATGGCAAACTTAAAAGTACATGTACTTTCTAATGGTGATAAGTATGATATTGCAAACAAGAAAGTAAGTGTATTACCAATAGAAGCGCCTTTTATTTAACTTTCTAGATACTCTGAGACGCCACTTTGATTTTTAGCATCTAACCAATGCCAATGAAGCGTAAGCTTTATTTTATTTTCTGAAGTAATCGTTATATCTGCAATTGCTTTACCAGCTTTTAACTCATTATCTGTAGTTAAACATTGATATAACATGTCTAATGTATCATCTTTAAGAACGGCGATAATTTTTCCATATTTAATGGTTCCTCCATAATAATTTGCAGTAACTAAATCCCCTTTTTGTTTGTATTCAAAAATTGTGGTCTCGTTTACTTCTCCGTTTTCGGAATTCGTGATTAAAGAGAATTTTTTATTATTAAAATCAAACATTTTCATGGTTTTTTAATCTCTTTATAAATTGAAACCTCTTCTTTCCCAACTGAAGATTTTGAAGCCCGATACATTCCTTCTGTATTAAAAGGCATGGCAATATTACCTCGAGCATCAACAGCAATTAAACCACCATCGCCATTAATCTCAAGTATTCTTTTATGAATTACTTCTTCAGAAGCTTCGACCAAAGACATTTCTTTGTGCTCTATTAAACAGGCCACGTCATAGGCTACAACTCCCCGAATAAAAAACTCTCCACTACCCGTACAACTTATAGCGCATGTTTTATTATTTGCATAGTTACCAGCACCAATCATTGGGCTATCACCAACTCTTCCAAAACGTTTATTAGTCATTCCTCCAGTAGAAGTTGCTGCGGCTATATTACCTTTTTGGTCACATGCTACGGCACCTACAGTTCCGAATTTTGAATCTTTTTTTACTGAGTGATCTAATTGAAAATTATCGGTATCTTTTATTTCCAACCATTGTTTGTGACGAAACTCATCATAAAAATAATTAGCATTTTCGATTTTATAATTTTGCAATTTAGCGAACTGCATGGCGCCTTCACCTGCTAAAAAAACATGTTCGCTTTTCTCCATGACATCTCTGGCTAAAGAAATCGGATTTTTGATTCCAGATATTAATGAAACTGCCCCTGCATTTAAAGTTTTTCCATCCATAATAGATGCATCCATTTCATGTGTTTCATCGGCTGTAAAAACGCTCCCTTTCCCTGCATTAAAAAGGTGTGAATCTTCTAATAAGCAAACCGCTTTTTCTACCGCATCAATAGCCGTACCGCCCTTTTCTAGAACTTCGTACCCTTTGTCTAAGGCCTTTTTTAAAGCCGCTTTATATTGTGATTCTAATTCTGGAGTCATCATGCCTTTTACTAGCGTTCCGGCTCCTCCATGAATTGCAATAGCATATCTATTCATATTAAAACTTAAAATTAATTAATTTCTTATCGAGAAATAAGTTTTGTAGTTTTATAGTCTTCAACAAAAATATACAAATGCCTGAACAAAAACGCCTTTTTTTAGTCGATGCTTATGCCTTAATATTTCGTGGGTATTATGCGTTCATTAAAAATCCCAGAATCAATTCTAAAGGTATTGACACCTCTGCAATAATGGGTTTTACCAATTCTTTGTTAGATGTTATAAAACGTGAACGACCCGACCATTTAGCTGTGTGTTTTGATAAAGGAGGTAGCGTTGATAGAACAGAAATGTTTGATGCTTATAAAGCAAATAGAGACGAAACACCAGAAGCAATAAAAGTTGCTGTGCCTTATATAGAACAGATTTTAAGAGCAATGCATATTCCTATTATCGTAAAAGAAGGCTATGAAGCCGATGATGTGATAGGAACACTCGCAAAAAAAGCCGAAAAACAAGGGTATCAAACCTTTATGGTTACTCCAGATAAAGATTTTGCTCAACTAGTTTCTGAAAATATTTTTATGTATCGCCCAAGATCTTTTGGTGGTGGTTATGAAACTTGGGGAATTAAAGAAGTTCAGGAAAAATTTGAAGTAGAACGACCAGAACAGGTAATCGATTTTTTAGGTATGATGGGAGATTCTATCGATAATATTCCTGGTTTGCCTGGTGTAGGTGAAAAGACCGCTAAAAAATTTATTGCCGCCTATGGTAGTATGGAAGGTTTATTAGCGAATACCCATGAACTGAAAGGAAAAATGAAGGAAAAAGTAGAGGCGAATGCCGAACTAGGATTACTTTCAAAAAAATTAGCACGTATTTTACTAGACGTCCCCGTAGAATTTGATGAAAAAGACTTTGAACTTTCAGAACCTAACATTGATGCTGTTAAAGAAGTTTTTAGTGAGTTAGAATTTCGTCGTTTAACAGACAATTTTATTAAAACTTTCGCAAAAGAAAATACACAAAACACAACCTCTGAGTCACCAACTAAAGACCCGCAAAAAAAGAAACCCGCGAGTAACAATGGTCAGTTTGATCTATTTACAGCACCTGGCACTGGTACTGTTTCTAATGAAGATACTATTACAAATGGTTTTAAAACCATTGAAAATACTTCACATTTCTATCAACATGTAAATACTTCGCTTTCGCGGAAACTTTTACTAGAAAAATTACTATTGCAAAAATCGGTTTGTTTTGATACTGAGACAACAGGTTTAAAAGCTTTAGAAGTTGAATTGATAGGTATTGCTTTTTCTTGGGAAATAGGCAAAGGGTATTATGTATCATTTCCAGAAAATCAAGAAGAAACGCAAACTATATTAGAAGAATTTCGTCCATTTTTTGAGGATGAATCCATTGAAAAAATAGGCCATAATCTAAAGTACGATATTAAGGTATTGTCTAATTATCATCTTCCTGTAAAAGGAAAGTTATTTGATACCATGATTGCGCATTATTTGATCAATCCCGATATGCGCCATAATATGGATGTGCTTGCAGAAACTTATTTGAATTACCAACCTGTTTCTATAACTGAATTGATTGGTAAAAAGGGGAAAAATCAGCTTTCTATGCGTGTTGTGGAGTTGCCAAAACAAACCGAATACGCTGTTGAAGATTCTGATATTACGTTACAACTCAAAGAGCATTTTGAAAAGGAGTTGAAAAGCGGTAATGCCAATACATTATTTAGTGAGGTAGAAATTCCGTTAGTTTCGGTGTTAACCGCAATGGAAATTGAAGGGATTAACCTTGATATTGATTTTCTAAAAGAATTTTCTAAAGTATTGACTAAAGATATAGACCGTTTAGAAAATGGTATTTACGAGCAAGCTGGTGAAACTTTTAACCTAGCCTCACCTAAACAATTGGGCCCTATATTATTTGATAAGTTAAAACTGGTTGACAAGCCTAAAAAAACGAAAACAGGTCAATATTCAACTGCTGAAGATGTATTAAGCTATTTAGCGAAAGATCATCAGATTATTCGTGATATCTTAGAATGGCGTCAATATAAAAAGTTACAAAGTACGTATGTAAATGCTTTACCAAACGAGGTTAATCCGAAAACTGGGCGTGTACATACTGTCTATGCGCAAGCCGTTGCTGCAACAGGACGTTTAAGTTCTAACAATCCAAACTTACAAAACATTCCTATTCGAACCGAACGCGGTCGTGAAGTACGTAAAGCCTTTATTCCGCGAGATGAAAATCATGTACTATTGGCAGCTGATTATTCTCAAATAGAATTGCGAATTATTGCTGCGCTGAGTAAAGAAGAAACCATGATTAGAGCCTTTCAAAACGGTCAAGATATTCACGCATCTACTGCTGCCAAAGTATTTAACGTTGCCATAGAAGATGTTACACGCGAACAAAGAAGCAATGCAAAAACGGTAAACTTCGGGATTATTTATGGCGTTTCAGCGTTTGGATTAAGTAATCAAACATCCTTAAGTAGAAGCGAGGCCAAAGAACTGATCGATACATATTATGCAACCTATCCGAAACTACGTAATTTTATTTCTGAGCGGGTAGATTTTGCCAGAGAGCATGGGTACGTAGAGACCGTTTTAGGTCGTCGTCGCTATTTAAAAGACATCAATTCTCGAAATGCAGTAGTACGAGGAGCTGCTGAGCGTAATGCGGTAAATGCCCCTATTCAAGGTAGTGCGGCAGACATTATAAAATTAGCAATGATTACTATTCATAAACGTTTTCAAAAAGAAAAGTTTACATCTAAAATGCTGCTTCAGGTACATGATGAATTGGTGTTTGATGCTCATAAAGATGAATTAGAAATCATCAAGCCTATTATAAAATCTGAAATGGAAAATGCTTATAAGTTAGCTGTTCCTCTAGATGTAGAAATTGGTTTAGGTGAGAATTGGTTAGAGGCACATTAAACTATTTGCGTTTTCTAATGATTAGCACCGTATCATCAGAAAAAGACATCCAAGCAAAATCATATATCCAATGGTACATTTTGCCTTCTTTATTGGTATGAAAATGTGTCAAGTAGTTAAAATGAAAATTCTTTTGTTCGAGCTTTAACCTATTTATTTTCTTCTGATTTAAATTTTTACCTACTAATTCTAATAGAATGGCTCTATTTCTATGCAGAATTCTATCTATTTTGAAAGTAGCTACATCTGTTACTCTTCGCAAGTTGGTATGGTAGTAATTTTTGCACTTTATAGAGCAGAATAACTTATCGCTTCTTCCTACATTTTTTTTGTTACATATTTTACATTTTTTCACTTATATATTCTGTTTTACAATATATTACATATATTCGTTTTTAACGGTTAAATATAATTAATCTAAAAATAACATCACTTTCTGAATAGTAAATTGTTAATTTTAGACATGTTTCAATTAGAAAAAACTGCATTAAAACTCAAGCAAAAAAATTATGCTAAAAGCACCCAACAAACCTATTTGCACTTTATTAACGATTACCTCAATTTTTGTGCAAAGCATGCATTAAATATTGAAGAAGACACCTCTCAATATCTGATGGATCTAATTCAAAATAATTATGCTATAAGCACACAAAATCAGGCCATTAATGCCGTAAAATTTTACTTAGAACATATATTAGGAAATGACAGAAAATATATTGAAATAGATAGACCTTTTAAACCAAAATATTTACCAACGGTACTTTCGCTTAAAGAAGTTAAAGCTATATTAGATACTACTAAGAATTTAAAACACAAGAGTATTCTTTCAACATTGTATGCATGTGGTCTTCGTATAAGTGAAGTACTTAATTTAACTTTAAAAGATATCGATAGTTGTAGAAATTGTATTACAATTAGATGTGCGAAAGGAAAAAAAGATCGGCTCGTTCCATTACCTGATGAGTTATTGGTTCTTTTACGCACTTATTATAAAATATATCTTCCGAAAGAATTTTTATTCGAAGGTAGGGCATCTAAATATAATAAGAATATATCTGTACCCTATACTGCTTCTAGCATACGAGCTATTTTAAAAAAAGCCGTTTCTAAAAGTAAAATACTAAAGAATGTTACTCCGCATACACTTAGGCATAGTTATGCAACCCATTTATATGAACATGGTGTAAGTTTACGAAGCATTCAAGTACTGTTAGGTCATAATAGTAGTAAAACCACCGAAATATACACGCATGTTTCTAACGTACATATAAATGAAACGCCTAGCCCAATTTCATTTTTATAAAAATTAGTATATTGCACATAAGGGATATAAGTGTAATATACTTATATTATAGTTAGGTGCAATGCGCATTTAACAAAACCTAAAAAGGTACTCCCTGCCAACTTCCATACAG
>NZ_JBWQOJ010000031.1:0-39105 GCF_056591795.1 Maritimimonas sp. 2210JD6-3
AGAGTATAATAAATAAAACCCGAGATGCTCTCGGGTTTCACTTGCCTATATGAATATTTAAAGTCGTAGGTACATATTACCGTTAATCGTATTTAATCGTATTCGATTTTTACCGGTAGCTGTCTTTCCAAATATTTTCTGACCCACATGATGATCTTTAGAAGTAAACTTTAATTTCTCATCGGCATATATATCGCCATGAATAGTCTCTGCAATTAGATCTGCATTGATCATTTTAAGATCTATTTCTCCATTAATTGTTTTCAGGTCTAAATTACCAGTATATGTTGCAATATCGATGTTTCCATTAATTAAATCTGCGGTGAAATTTCCTTCAATGATATCAGATTTAAGACTTCCGTTGATACTACTTACTTTAAATTTAGCATTTTTTGGAACATAAAGAACGTATGTAAATTTGTATTCTGGATCTTCATTGCTATAATAATAGCCTCTTTTTTTACCAGGGTTATTTTTTCTATAATCTTGCCATGACTTTTTTAAGATAGGTTCTGCATTAGATTCAATGCTTATCGATGATGAATTTTTATTTATATCTAATTCATATAGATCTAAATAATTTCCATTTCTTGTATAAATATCTGCTTTAAAATAAATAGTAGATTTATCCCAGGTTTTTACTTCTATTTCTGAGGCAAATTTTACCTCTAACTCGATGTACTCATTGTTATATTCAATATTCTTTTCTATAATCTTTTGCGCTTGTAAAAAACTTACGAAAAGAATGAATAGTAGTGAAAGTATATTTTTCATGATACAATTATTTTTTTCTTAAGTAAATGTTGCCATTAGTGGTTTTAAGCTGAATGTTTACACCTCCACCGTTGATTGATCCTTTAACTCTTTTAGAAGTAATAGCTCGTAAACCATTTTTACTAGGCAATTTGAGATCGAAATCTGTATATACGTCGCCGTTTATAGTTCCAAAAGAAACATCTGCCGGCGTTTTTTCAGGAAGGCTAATGTCTAATGCCCCATTGGTAGAAAAGATAGTAATAGGTGAGCTTTGAGCAACTTTATTAAAAGTGACTTCAATAGTTCCGTTTAATGTATTTGCGGTTAATGGGCCACTTATATTTTCGAGTTTAATACTGCCATTTAATCTTGCAGTGGCTTCTATTTCTCCTAAAAACCCATCAATTTCTATATCACCATGCCAATTCGTTACAACTGAAATATTTTGTGATGCAGGGAGGAAAATCTCAGAATTATGAGATTTTCTAAGGTTTTTTACAATTAGACTATTACCTTCTTTTACAACATAAAATCCGACATCGGTATTCGCAGTTTCGCCTTCACCAACTAATTTTAATCCTTTCGCTCTTTTAGGAACTTCAGAATTACTGTCTGATTTTATTAAAAGTTTATTATCATTGTGTGTACTTACAGTCACATCTGCTTTCGACTCTATTTTCACCCATTGTATGCCATCTAATGAATGAATATATTCTTGTGCATTTACTGTTAAGGCTAAAATTAAGGCCAAATAAAAGATTCTTATTTTTTGCATAACTATTCGTTTTTTGATTTAAATGATATTTGTTAATACTGTTTTTATCTCATCTTTCACAAAAGATTGAGTTTCTTCTTCTTCAAGTAATTTTTGCATAGGTTGTATTGCTTTTTTCTCTTGAATTTTCACCAATGATTTGATAATACTAATTTGTATTGCAGGATCTTTCTCTGTTTCTAACGCTTTTATAAAGCCATCTTTTACTGCTTCTGATGCAATGAATGCCTCTAATGCATTAACAGCTGTGAGTCGAACATTGGTGTTTTCATCAAGCAACATTCTTTTAACTAGTGCTTCAACAATTTCAGGATCAGGATTAGAAAATTTATCGATATATTGAACACCTTGAATGCGTTTACTGGCAGATTCATTCTCCATAAGAGCGAGCATCGTTGCTTGTTTATTATGTAAACTTTCATTCTTTAACTCACTAATCTCAGTAGCTTGCTGATTTGTTTTCTGAAATTTCCCAAAGAAAAAGGCACTAATAAGTAAAGCAATACCAGCTGCATATTTTAAAAATAATTTATAATTAAATCTTTGTTCTAGATTAATAACTTTAGTTTCTGAGAGTTCTTTTTCTTCAGCTAAAGCCTTTTCAAATTTTAACCGTAATTTTTTGGAAGGTTCCTCTTGAGCTTGATTTGAAACTACATCCAAAAATTTTTGAACCTCATCGAGTTCTTTTTTACAAGAGACACAGCTACTTAAGTGTTTAGAAATAGCAGTGCTATCATTTTCAGTTAGACTATTTTCGATATAATCTACCAACTTATTTTGAATCTCTTTGCATTCCATTTTATATCGTTTTATTGTGTAATTGTTTTAAAATAAATGTCTTTTAACTTCTTTAATGCTCTATGTGCTTTTACTTTCACCGCATTTTCATTACTACCAACAATTTCAGCTATTTGCTGATAATTAATCTCTTGAAAACGATGCATGACTATTAATTCTCTATCAGCGTTATTAAGTTGTAAAAGCGCTGTTTGTAAATGATCTAAATCCTCATCATTATTTTCTGTTACAAAATCATTTGAAACCAATTTATCGTCATCAACTATATTTGATTGTTCCTTCTTTTGATTTTGATAATAAGACGAAAATATATTTCGTGCTACGGTATAAATCCAAGAAGTAAAGTTTCCATTTTTATAAGAAGTTCGATACTTCATTATTTTTACAAAAACATCTTGAGTCAAATCTTCACTCACCATTTTATTTCGAACCATTTTATTAAAGAAATTATAGATTCGAATGTGGTATCTTTCAAAGAGAACTGTAAGCTTATCCAGATCGCCTAAAGCAACTTGCTTCATTATTTCTTCATCGGTTAATTGATTCAATTTGTATGATGATTTTGAGTTGGTTCTATACTAAATACCACAGATTATGTAAAAGGTTACATTTAAAAATAAAAAAGCCTGAATAAAATTTTATTCAGGCTTTTCATTACTTATTCAAAAAGATTTTACTTTTTAAGTAGATCTCTAATTTCTGTTAAAAGATCTTCTTGAGATGGTCCTGCAGGAGCTTCTTCTTCAGGTTTTCTCGTTTTGTTATACGCTTTTACAATTATAAACATTACAAAACCTACGGTAATTAAACTAATAATGGTATTTAACCAGCTCCCCCACTTAATAACATTAGCTGGCTTATAACCAGCTTCACCTTCAATACCTGTAGCTGGAGATAACTCTATAAAGCGATCAGCAAAATTCACTCCACCCGTAAATTCACCGATTATTGGCATAACGATATCAGACACAAAACCATTAATTACTGCACCAATAGCACCAGCCATGATAACCGCAACCGCAAAATCGATTACGTTACCAGTCATAATAAAATCTTTAAATTCTTTTAACATGATTTTCTTTTATTTGGTTAATAATGTGCGCAATATAGAAAAAATAGTTACTGTATCACAATTCTTTTTACCCTTTGAGAAATGGCAGTAATTAATTCGTAGGAGATCGTATTACTATTTCTGGCAAGCTCATTTATTGTAGTTTGATTATCAAATATAATTACCTCATCACCCTCATTACATGTTATTTCTGAAATATTAACCATAATCATATCCATGCACACATTACCAACAATTGGTGCTTTTTTTCCATTAATTTGAACAAAGCCTTTTTCATTACTAAGACTTCTATAAATGCCATCAGCGTGACCAATGGGTATGGTTGCCGTTTTCATAAATTCTGAAGCTTTAAAAGCTCTATTATAACCTACAGATTCTCCTTTTTCAATATGATGTATTTGCGAAATCACCGATTTTAAGCTAAACACATTTTGTAATTGAGAGGTTAATTCTTTTTCATTAGCAAAACCATATAAGCCAATGCCCGAACGTACCATATCAAATTGAGCTTCTTCGGCATAATTGAAAATACCTGAAGTATTTAATTGATGTGACATTGATTTATAACCTATTTTTTCTTCAAATTCTGAAGTAATTTTTTTGAAGGTATCAATTTGATTATTAGTAAATGTTTTTTCATTTAAGTCCTCACTAGCTGCAAGGTGTGAAAAAATAGATTTTACTCGAACACAATTAGTATCTTTTAACTTATTAAGAATATAATCTACATCATTTTCCCAAAATCCAAGGCGATTTAATCCAGTATTAAATTTAATATGTATTGGATATTCCTTTTGTGCTTCTACCTTGGTAAACTCTAAAAAACTAGTGAAAACTCTAGCATTATATAAACTGGGTTCTAAACATCGCTCAATAATTTTTTTGAAGTTTACAGGTTGCGGATGTAAAACTAAAATAGGCGTTCTAATTCCAGCATCTCTAAGTTCAACCCCTTCATTTGTATAGGCAACAGCAAAATAATCTACCCCTAATTTCTCTAAGTGTTGTGCTATAATGGTGCTATCACCACCATAACTATTGGCTTTAACTACTGCTAAGAATTTTGTGGTTGGCTTAAGTTTAGATTTTAAATACTGATAATTATGCTCAAGCGCACCAAGATTAATTTCTAAAATAGTTTCTTGAGCTTGAGACATTAGCTTTTTTCTTTTGGAGAAACTTCTTCAACATCTTTAACTTCTAGCTGCTGAACTTTTTCTTGAAGCATAATCTTATAGTATGCAGCTCTACTTAAGGGTTCATACTCTTCAGTTTCACCTAAAAAGACAACATTGTCATTCTTTACTTTTCGATGGCTATAATGAGCTAAATTACCAGTTCTTGTACAAACCGCATGAACCTTTGTAACGTACTCTGCTGTAGCCATTAAAGCAGGCATGGGTCCAAAAGGATTTCCTTTAAAATCCATATCCAATCCAGCAACAATAACGCGAATACCTCTATTGGCGAGATCATTACAAACAGAGACTATCTCATCATCAAAAAACTGAGCTTCATCAATACCGACTACCTGAACGTCATTTGCTAAAATTCGAATATTTGCTGCTGCGGGTACTGGTGTAGAGCGTATTTCATTAGAATCGTGAGAAATAACTTTCTCTTCATCATAACGAATATCTACTGCGGGCTTAAAAATCTCTACTTTTTGTTTAGCGAATTGGGCACGTTTTAAACGTCGTATTAACTCTTCGGTTTTACCCGAGAACATTGAGCCGCAAATTACCTCGATCCATCCAAATTGTTCTACATGATTTACGGTATTTTCAAGAAACATTTTGTAATTTTCGGCGTTGAAATAGTTAAGAGATATGTTTTTTCATCAGAAACAAATGTATTAAAAATAGTAGTCCTTTTTTAAATAAAAAGTTCATTTTATGCACAAAAAACTAGAAGCTGAATTAATAAGTTTAGCACATCGTATTTTACAAATGAAGAATAAAGATGAAGCCATTGCTTTACGAGATAAAGCACGTGAAGTGTATGAAAAATTAGCTGTTCTTACTTTTGTAGATGAATATTTAGAAACGACACCAAACGTTACAATTACTAAAGAAGAAATCTTAAAAAAGATTAACTTAGTTACAAATACAAAATCAGCTGAGGTAAGTGAAGTGGTTAAACCAGTGAAGGTTGAAAAACCTCTTAAAAAAGAGGAGGAAGAGCCTAAAGAAATGAATAAAGATGAAACTATTTTTGAGCCGAAGTTTGACTCTGTTAAAATTGATATTCAGAGCCTAAAATCGAATCAGATAAGTTCTAAGGAAGAGTTTAGAGATGCAATTTCTGCAGATAAAACCGCATCATTATTTGATGAAACAGAAGATGGTGAAAGCTCAAAAAAAACCTTAAATGATAAGCTTTTAAATAAAGTAATTACTGTTGGATTAAATGACAGGATCGCTTTTGTCAATAATTTATTTAATTATAATCAAAATGAGTTTAACAGGGTTTTATCACAACTTAATACGTTTAAAACAGAAAAGGAAGCTAGAGATTTTATTAACGAAACAGTAAAGCCTGATTATGACTGGTCAGGTAAAGAACCATACGAAGAACGCCTTTTTGCTTTAATAGAAAGAAAATTTGCTTAAAAACGGTAAATAATTTATGCGAAATAGGTGGATTAAAAATCTTCAAATCATATTTCTTTTTTGTTTTACCACTGTATTTTTTAGTTGCAAATCAGTTTATGTAACTAAGCCATTTTTAAAAAAATAAAATTCCACCAAAACCTGATTATGCTTTAGAGAGCAGCTGGGCGGTGTTACCCTTAAAGTATCCAGAAAACCTACAACAATTCTTACTTGATGATATTAATGATTTAGAAGCTGGTGTTTTTATGTATATCTTACATTAATCACAGATAAAAAGGATATTCGTTGGAAATGATCAGAAAAACACCACTTTAGACTAACATAAAGGGTTTTTATTCAGTAATGATAAAGTTTATGAAAAAGCATTAGAAATTGAAATTATAGATGGCTTGGTGTGGTCAACCAATCCTAAGTTTTCTAAGCGATTTTTTATGTCGTTTTTAAGAAATTATCATGCAGGAGATATTAATCTTTTCTGGAAAGATATTAGAGAAAATGCTGAGCTGAGAACACAAGAATGGTTAAAAGAACATGCAAATTAATGCAATGCTTTTTTAAGATTTTCTATAGTATTTTTCGAATTACCAATAAAAATTTCACCATCGATTACGGCTACCGGACGCTTTAAAAAAGTGTAATGTTCTAAAATATACTGTTTGTAATCTTCTTCAGATAAAAGTTGATCTTTTAGTCCCATTTCTTTGTATAATTTGGCTCGTTTATTAAACAAAGCTTCATAACTTTCCGATAAAGCATAAAGAGCTTCTAATTGAGCTACGGTAATAGCATCAGATTTTATTTCTTGTAGTGTAACGCCGTTAAGAGGGAGCTGATTAAGAATGCGTTTACAAGTGTCACATGTTTTTAGATGATATATTTTTTTCATTAGATGTTTAATTTGATACTTTTACACAAAAGTAACTTTTAATGGAAAAAGAATTAGAAATTCTTAAACAGAATCGAAAAAACATTCTAAAAATCATAGAGGGGTTATCATTAGTTCAAATGAATACGATTCCTAAAGGATTTAAAAATAATATTGTTTGGAATATTGCTCATTTAACAGTGATACAGCAGTTATTGTGTTATGATTTATCTAATTTACCGACAAAGGTAACCGGTGAAATGATTCATGATTTTAAAAAAGGTACAAAACCTACTAGAGAAATTAGTACAAAAGAGTTTGATATAATAAAAGAACAATTTGTATCACTGATAGCTATTTTTGAAGAAGATTTGAATCGCAATATTTTTAAAGAATATAAAACATATACAACAAGTGCCAATGTAACCTTGAATTCAATTGAAGATGCAATATCATTCAATAATTTTCATGAAGGAATTCATTTAGGAACTATATTTGCGCTCAAAAAATTGGTTTAATCCCAAGATTATAAATAAAATGAAATTCAATACAAAAGCAATACACGGAGGGCAGCAACATGAACCAACTACAGGAGCAGTGATGCCGCCTATCTTTCAAACTTCAACGTTTGCTCAGAGTAGCCCAGGGGTACATAAAGGGTATGAGTATGCAAGAGCGGCGAACCCCACAAGAACAGCTTTAGAAAATGCTTTTGCATCAATCGAAAACGGAAGTCATGGTTTTGCAATGGCATCAGGTTTGGCTGCCATAGATTGTGTATTGAAATTATTAAATCCTGGTGATGAAGTTGTCACAGGAGATGACCTTTATGGAGGGTCTTACAGAATGTTTACTCGGTTATTTAGCAAGTATGGATTGAAATTTCATTTTGTGAATATGGAAGAAGTTGCAAACGTTACCAATGCTATTAATGATAAAACCAAGTTAATATGGATTGAAACGCCTACCAATCCATTGATGAAAATTGCTGATATAAAAGAAATAGTTAAAGCAACTAAATCTTATAACGAAAATATTTTAGTGGCAGTAGATAACACATTTGCGACTCCTTATTTGCAAAGGCCTTTAGATTTTGGTGCTGATATTATTATGCATTCTGCTACAAAGTATTTAGGAGGGCATTCAGATTTGGTAATGGGGGCTCTAATGGTAAACAACCAAGCATTAGCAGAACAATTACATTTTATTCAGTTCGCTGGTGGTGCTGTCGCTGGACCGATGGATAGCTTTTTAGCACTTAGAGGAATTAAAACGCTACATTTACGCATGCAGCGGCATAGTGAAAACGGTATGGCCGTAGCAAAATATTTAGTCGATCATCCTAAAGTTGGCGATGTTTTTTATCCAGGGTTACAAAGTGATAAAAATCATGAAATTGCTAAAAAACAAATGGATGATTTTGGCGGAATGGTTTCGTTTAGATTAAAAGACACTAGTAAAGCAGCAGCATTTAAGTTTTTAGAAAGTTTAAAGGTATTTACACTAGCTGAATCTTTAGGTGGTGTAGAAAGCTTAGCAAATCATCCTGCAGTGATGACACATGCATCTATCCCAGCCGAAGAACGAGAAAAATTAGGGATTACAGATTCTCTAATACGTTTAAGTGTAGGAATCGAAGATATTTCCGATTTAATCGAAGATATTAATCAAGCTTTAGAAGCATAAATAAAATTTACTCTTTTTTAGTTACCAGATAAGTTAAATACCGCACCTATACTAAAGAATACTAAGGTGTCATTGAATTTACTACCAGAAAGGTCTTTAGGAGCATCTAATCCTTCAATTCTATCTGTAAAAAAATACTGCCATCTTAAATCAGCCACTAGATCGAATTTGTCAAGTTTGTAACGTGTACCAGCACTGGCAGTAAATGAAAATGAAGTATCTTTTTCAAGAAATACAGCATTTTGTTGCCAAGGTGTGGGTAAAATTGAAGGATCATTTACAAAATCACCACTACCGAAACTTGTAGTCATTTCTGGACTAAATGAATTATACTGTACACCAGCACTTACATAAGGTGAAAAACGATCACCGCTATTAAATAAAAGTCCGTAATCTTCTAAATTTTTAAAATAATATTCAAGCTGAACACCAACATTAAAAATTTTAGTACTTCCTTTCATTGCTCTTAGTTTTGCAGCAAACTCTGTATTAGGTTCAATATATTGACCTTTGTGCTCAAGGTTATTATCAAATACATAAGAAATTTCAGTTCTTAATTTAAAGTGATCAGAAAAATAACTTGCACCATTTCTCCAGTTATAATTATTACCATAAAAACTTAAATAGTGAACAAAACCCACACCAAAAGTGGTTGGTGTGCTACTAGGTAAATGATTTCGCTCACCGTAATCAGTTTGCATAGCTACAGGACCAGCAATGACACCTATTTCGTGACTCCAGTCAAACTGGGCAAAAGATTTAGTAAAGCAAAAAACAAAAATTAGTGCAATGAGCTTATGGTAAGTTTTCATGTATATTCCCTTTTGTGGCGCAATTTATGAAAAAAATGCAAGCATTTAATAGTTAGTCAATTATTTAAAGATTAAAAATAAAACATTTTTTATAATTAATGAATATTTTTCAGAGATTCTCATGCGGATCCCAAAAGATAACTTCAAAATCAACTATTTTATTGTCCTGTATCTTAATTCCTTCATTTTCTAATAGCTGTTGCATTAGATTTGTTCCTTGAAAATGATGCTTACCCGTTAACAATCCTTTTCTATTGACTACTCTATGTGCTGGAACATCTTCGTGTTTACCCGAAGAATTCATTGCCCAGCCAACCATTCTTGCAGAACGCGCAGCACCTAAATACTTAGCAATAGCACCATATGAAGTTACTCTTCCATAGGGAATCTCGCGAGCGACATTATAAACCTTATCAAAAAAATTAGCTGATTCACTCATACTATCTTTATTAATGTTACTAAAGCGATTACACCTGTTAATATACTCAATATATAATTTAGGTTTTTTGTTAATACTATAGCTTTTTTACTAATGCGAATAGCTGAATTTGCATAAACATATAGTAAAGAAAAAGTACCAATACTAGATCCTAGAACAAACAATAAAATGTTTGTTTTATCAAATTTAAGTAAGCCAGACATATTTAAAGAACTACCAACCCCACAATAAAAAGGTATAGCAAACATATTTAAAGACGATAATATTAACCCAAGTGAAAAATTATTTTTAGATACTTTGTTATGCGTAGCTGTTTTCTTTTTTTCAGATTTTGCCTCTCTATAAAAATAAATTGATAGTCCTGTAAATATAAGAATACTAAACAATGAGATATACCATTCGAAATTAGCATTATTGTGAATATACCTCGCGAAAAATATTGCTAAATAAGCTTGAACGAATACTATAATAGATACCCCTAAAGCAAACTTTAATGCTTCTTTTTTTTCTTGCTGAATACTTATTTTTGCAGTAGTCATATTAAGCATACTAGGAGGTATTGTACCAATAAAAGAAGTTAGAAATCCTAAAACAAAATGAACTAAAAAATTCATAATTTATAGCTTGTTTTGAATTTGACGTACGTAATAGCTTTTTCTTGCTCTAAAAATTGCTTTTCGTAAAATGTTTGTACCAATTTAGCTTCTTTTGGAGAGTGAGGGCTGCTATAAATATCATGATGAGCATATAGTATATCATGGTTACCTTCTTGTAAAATACCTAAAGTATATCCATGTAAAAATTCACTATCTGTTTTTAAGTGTACCAACCCATTTTCGTTAAGAATAGCTTGGTATTTTTTCAAAAAATCAGGATTTGTCAGCCGATGCTTCATTCGTTTGAACTTGATTTGTGGATCAGGAAAGGTGATCCATATTTCATTGACTTCATTTTTCGCAAAGCAAAAGTCAATAAGTTCAATTTGAGTTCTCAAAAAACACACATTGGTGAGATTTTCTTCTAGTGCTGTTTTTGCACCTCTCCAAAAACGAGCTCCTTTAATATCAATACCTATGTAGTTTATAGTTGGATTATTTCTTGCTAATGCTACGGTATATTCACCTTTGCCACACCCAAGTTCTAAAACGATGGGGTTCTTATTATCAAATCTATAATTCCATTTTCCTTTTAAAGAGAAACCATTTAAAACTTCTTCGCGAGTTGGTTGAATTACATTAGCAAAAGTTTCATTTTCGCGAAAACGCTTTAACTTATTTTTGCTACCCAAAATGTAATGTTTGAAGAATTATAAAAGCTATGAATGATCGCCAATGCGATTATATCTTGACATCTGGCCTAACCAGTAGAACATGGCAATAAAGCCTATTAAGATAAGAAAGGTGTTTACTATGTTTGAAGCCCACCAACCATCTGTAAAACGGAATGCGTCGTAAATACCAAACCCATAATCAGTAAAGAAAGTACCTATAGCTCTAAAAATATTGTTCGCAATCATATCTTATTTATATTTACAGAGCAAAAGTATAAAATAAAGCAATGATTGCCAATTTTTTCAGAAAATCTCGACCAATAAATACTCTACTGATTGTTGGCTTACTTTTTTTCGTTTATACTATAGCGACATTTATAAATTCTCAAAGTGAACTAAGCTTACTTTTTTTTTCAAAATGGGCTTTTTACTTTTTGTCATTATTAGTTATTCTATTTGGACTCAATTTTATTGTTACTAAGAATAATCTAACAAAAGACAACTCGTATGCCCTGTTATTATTCGTTATGTTACTAGGTATTTTTTCGTTTTCTATTTTAGAATTTAGATTAGTACTGATTAATTTATTTTTATTTTTTGCCTATCGTCGTATTTACAGCTTAAGAACAGCCAAAAACGTATCAGAAAAATTATTTGATAGCTCTTTTTGGATAGGTATTGCTACATTGATTTATCCATGGAGTTCAGTATTATTGTTGTTAGTTTTTATAGCGTTGTTTTTATTTGATAAATCAACATGGAAAAATGTATTGATACCCATTGTTGGTTTTATATGCCCCATATTTATTTATGCGGTTTATCTTATTGCTATGAATGAATTTGTTCTGTTTGAAACAATTTTAAATTTTGAAAATAATTTTTCTTATACTGCTTATAACTCTTTTAAAATCTTAATTCCGTTATCTTTTGTTTGTGGTTTTATAATATGGTCTATTTTCCCGACAACACTTAAAATCAATGCTGTGAATAACGAATTTAGAAGTTCATGGTTTTTATTGATTAATCATTTTTTTCTGCTAATTCTAGTCATTTTACCTTGGCCAAATAAAAACGGTTCTGAATTTATGTTCTTATTTTTTCCGGTATCAATAATTTTTACTAATTACTTACAAATAGTAGAAGAAAGGTGGTTTAAAGAAGTTTTTTTATATTGTTTTTTGGCTTTAACAGGGGTAGTGTTTCTATTATAATTTTTCACCAAAAGATAAGTCTCCAGCATCGCCTAATCCAGGAATAATATATCCTTTAGCATTGAGTTCATTATCTACAGAAGCGATCCATAAATGCGTATTTTTAGGGAAATGATTGTTGATAAATTCAATTCCTTCTTTTGCTCCAATTACAGAAACTAAGTGTAGCTGTTTTGGATCACCATGTTTTTTTATTGCTTTATGTACAGCAACTAAAGATTTTCCTGTCGCCAACATAGGATCAGCAAGAATCACTGTTTTATTTTTAATAGAAGGAGCCGCAAAGTATTCAACAACAATATCAAATTCATCTTTGTTGTTTTTATGCTTTCTGTATGCTGATATAAACGCATTTTCAGCAGCATCAAAATAATTCAAAAGACCTTGATGTAATGGTAAGCCCGCACGTAAAATTGAGCACAAAACTATATCTGCCTGAGGAAGCTCAATTTTCCGATCATCGAATGGAGTTACAACATTTTTTTTAGTAAATAATAATGATTTACTGAGTTCATAGGCTAAAATCTCACCAATACGTTCAATATTTCTTCGAAATCGCATGGTGTCTTTTTGAATATGTACATCTCTTATTTCAGCTAAAAAAGAGTTTAATATAGAATTATTATTTTCAAAATTATGTACAATCATGTGTTAAATATTTAATAACAATATAGTTAAAAATTGGCATAACTATTGATATTGTCGAGATGAATCTTATCAAATACATTCATTAAAGATTCGAATAAATTTGTGAAATTTATTGTATATTCACAACATTGAAAATTATTTATTAATCATTAAAACAAAAATTAAATCATGGGATTATTTTCATTTATTAAAAATGCTGGAGCTAAAATATTTGGCATTGGAAAAACTACTGAAGAGGAAGCAGCTGAAGCCGCAGCAGAAAAGGCTGTTAAGCTAACAAATGCCGTTGAAGCTTTGGGGTTGAATGTTGAAGGGTTAAACATTAATGTTGATGATGATACTGCTACTATTTATGGTGAAGCAGAGAATCAAGCAACTCGCGAAAAAGTTATATTAGTTGTAGGAAATACAGAAGGTATTGCAAGCGTAGATGATCAAATGACGACCGCTGTTCAAGAACCAGAGGCACAATTTCACACTGTTGTAAGTGGAGATTCATTAAGTAAAATTGCTAAGAAATTTTATGGTGATCCGATGAAGTATCCTGTAATTTTTGAAGCAAATAAACCAATGTTATCGCATCCAGACAAAATTTACCCAGGACAAGTATTACGTATTCCAACTTTAGAAGGATAGTAGTATTTCGTTTTCTCGGAAAGAAAAAACCTTAGCTTGAAAGAGCTAAGGTTTTTTTTAGTTTCTATTTCCAATAATCTGCTACCCAAGGAGCAGGAGCTACATAACGGTACCATTTACCTCTACCACCTTTAATGGCTTTATGTGGATTAATTTCTCCATGAAAGATAATAACTTTCGCATTTTCTGGAATACTGGGTTTTACCCAAAAAGCAAATGGAATTCGAGAAACACAGTCGTATTTATAGCTTGGGCACCATGCCTTAGGCCAAAAACTCAAATTTCCGTGATCTTTAATAGCCTGTACTAGATATTCTTGCTCATTGCGATGCTGTTTTCTTATGGTATCAAAATTTTTCAAAAAATAATCAAACACATAAGGATGTTTACCAATTTCAAATCGATAAACCGACGAGTTCCCCGTTGGTTTTAAATAATCTTTAATAATTAAGAACTCTCCTTCAATTTCAAAAAAAGGATCTAAACTATCTACGATAACCACATCTAAGTCTAAAAATAGGGCAGTACCTTCCAATCCATACAAATCACCTTTAAGTGTGGTTAGTTTTTTCCACATTCTTTCAGGTAAATTACCCGGTACATTAATTTCTGGTATCGGGTAGCATACTACTTCATCTATAATCCCCTTTTCATCATCTGTAAAGCAAACCATTTGAAAATCATAGGTTAAATTACGCTTAACCATTGAATAAAGGCGGTTTACATATTCAGCCCCATACAAAGAACCCCATTTCATGCAGAAGATATATTTCTGAGCCATTCAGTTTAAAATTTCTGCAAAGGTAGTAATAACTAGTTATTTACTATTTTTTCTTGATGTTGAATAGACTCTTGGTGGATCGCCTTAAAAACTTTTTCAATAAAATCATCACTTAAATTATGCGTACCACCAAGATCTATCATCTTTTGAATGATCTCTTGCCATCTAGTGCGCTGTAAAATAGCTACGTTACTTTGTTTTTTTACTTTACCAATATTTTCTACTACCTCCATACGCTCGGCGAGTAATTCTATAAGTTGTTGATCTAAGAGATTGATTTCACTACGTAAATCCGTAAGTTTTTTAAGAGAGTCTTTTTCTTCAACACGATCTTTTCTAACACGAAGATCCTCTGTGATTTCATTAAGTCTTTCGGGTGTAATTTGCTGTTTTGCATCACTCCAAGCATTATCTGGGTCATAATGAGTCTCAATCATTAAGCCTTCAAATTTCAGATCTAATGCTTTTTGACATACATTAAAAATACCATCTCTTTCACCACAAATATGTGAGGGATCACAAATAATAGGTAACGTGGGATACTTGTTTTTAAGATCAATAGGTATTTGCCATTGCGGATTGTTTCTATACTTAGTCTTTTTAAATGATGAAAATCCTCTGTGAATGGCACCTAAGTTCTTAATTCTGGCGGTGTGTAATCTTTCGATTGCTCCCATCCATAATGCCAAATCAGGATTTACAGGATTTTTCACAAGAACTATTTTATCGGTTCCTTGTAAGGCATCGGCTATTTCTTGCACAGCAAAAGGATTTACTGTTGTACGAGCACCAATCCAAATGATATCAATATCAAATTCAAGTGCTAGTTTGGCGTGTTGAGCATTAGCGACTTCTGTTGTTATCAACATACCTGTTTCTTCTCTTACTTTAGCTAACCATGGTAAGGCTTTTGCACCATTTCCTTCGAAATTTCCGGGACGTGTTCTAGGCTTCCATATTCCAGCTCTAAAAACAGTAGCATCTGTCTTTTTTAACTGATGCCCTATTTTTAACATTTGTTCTTCTGTCTCTGCACTACATGGGCCAGCAATCACTAATGGGTGAGCAAGCTCCATTTTTTTTATCCATGTTGAGAAATTTGTAGATTCCATAAAGTTTAATTAGTGTTAAAAAATACTAAGTAGTATTTTATTTATTTTAATATATTGTTTGTCAGATTTTTAATTTTTTTGTTTATATAATGATACCATCAAGTATTTTTTTGATTCTATTTGTATTCAGCATCACATTATAAACTTCATCACGCTTTTCGTGTTGAATTAGTTGTCTAAAAGACTGCAAATTCTTAATGTATTCATCTAATGATTTTACGATACTTTCTTTGTTTTGTAAAAATATGGGTGTCCAAGTTTGTGGGTTACTTTTTGCTAACCTTACAGTAGATTGAAAACCACTGCCAGCCATATTGAAAATATTTTTCTCATCTTTTTCAATTTCTAACACTGTTTTCCCTAACATAAATGAACTTATGTGTGATAAATGCGAAACATAAGCAATATGCTCATCATGTTGTTTTGCATTGTCTATAAATGTAGTTTTCATATTTAATTTTTTGAACAACGACACGACGTTCTCAACTTTATTTTTATCACTTAAATGCTGCTCGCATATAATGTTTATTTTTCCTTTAAAAAGATCATAAATTGCGGCGTTTGGCCCTGAAAATTCTGTACCTGCAATTGGATGTACAGCTACAAAGTTTTTTCGTTTAGGGTGTTTTTTTACTGCTTTACATACTTCATTTTTAGTAGAACCTACATCAAAAACAAGTGTTTCAGGCTGAATTAAATCTAAAACGCTCACTGTTAATTCGGGGATTTTATCTACAGGAACAGCGATAATTACGATATCGACATCTTTTACAATTTCAAGAGAAGCCTTTTCGAATATAATACCTAATTCATGTGCTTTTTGTAAATGACTAGGGTTATTATCTATACCATAAATTGTTGCCCAGGTATTCTTCTTAAGCTCTAGCGCCAACGAACCACCAATAAGACCTAAACCAATAATTGCTACTTTCTTCATTTATTTTTCGTTTAAAAGTCGCGTTAAAATTTCTTTTAATTTTTCTTCACTTACACATAAAGAGAGTCGTATATAGCCTTCCCCATTTGATCCGAAAACAGTACCTGGAGCCATAAAAACATTATAGTTGTACAATAACTCATCGGCAAAGACTTCAGAAGTTATTTCTGATGGAATTTTAGCCCAAACAAATAATCCTGAAACATTTTTATCATAAGTACAATTAAGTGCATCAAAAATTTTCCAAGCAATCATTCTACGTCTTTCGTAGATTTCATTTATGTGTTTAAACCATGAATCATTTAACTTTAATGCTTCAATGGCACCCTGCTGAATTCCGTAAAACATACCAGAATCCATATTACTTTTTACCTGTAGAATAGCTTTAATATGTTCTTGTGAACCTAGAACCATACCGACACGCCATCCAGCCATATTAAAAGACTTACTTAAGGAATTGAGTTCTAAAGCAGTTTCTTTAGACCCTTGTATTGATAAAATACTTATAGGACGCTGATTTAATATAAAACTATAAGGATTATCATTAATTAATAAGATATTATGTGCTTTAGCGAAAGCAACTATTTGATTAAGCTCTTCTCTTGAAGCGCTAGCTCCAGTAGGCATATGCGGATAGTTAATCCACATCAATTTCACTTTACTGAGGTCTTGATTAGCTAAAGCTTTTAAATCTGGTAACCAATTATTTTGATTTGACAAATCGTAATATATTGGATTTGCTTCAACCAAATTTGTAACCGAAGTATATGTAGGATAGCCCGGATTTGGAATTAACACTTCATCACCTTTGTTTAAGAAAGCCATAGCGATATGCAAAATACCTTCTTTAGATCCCATTAAGGGTAAAATTTCTTTAGTTGGATCAATAGATACTTGATAATGCTTACTGTAGAATTTAGCAATCTCTTCTCTTAATTCTGGTAATCCTTGATAACTTTGGTATCCATGAATATCGAAGTTTTTTAGCGAATTTTCGAGCGCTTCAATCGCTTGGTTAGGTGCTTGTAAATCGGGGCTCCCAATACCAGCATTAATAATAGGCTTACCTTTAGCTATAAGCTCTCGTACTTCTTTTAGCTTTTTAGAGAAGTAATATTCTTTTACATTAAGTAACCGATTTGCTTTAGAGATCATATGTACGTTTGCTTTGTTGGTATTCTCCGAGAATTTTCAGATTATTTACTTTTTCCTCAATTTGTGATAACGAATTTTTATATACATTATAATTATCGAATATAACATCAACAAAAAAGGCATACTGCCAAGGTTCATCAATAATTGGCATTGACTGTATCTTAGTAAGGTTTATCTTATTATTTGAAAAAATATTTAAAATTTCTGCTAAACTACCTGTTTTGTGATTTGTAATTAATTTTAAAGAAGCCTTATTGATTTTTTCGTTTATCGGTATTGAACCATTACTCTTTTTTAAGATGAAAAATCGTGTGTAATTATGTTTTCTAGTTTGAATCTCATCAGCGATGATATTTAAGTCATAAATAGCAGCAGCTTCTTTGCTGGCAATGGCAGCAATTGCTTTTTGCTGCTTTTTTTGAATTTGCTGTGCAACTTCAGCAGTGTCTGATGCTTCAACAAGTTTAATATGCGGATACGCTCTAAAAAACTTTCTACATTGTAAAATTGCCATTGGGTGTGACCATACTTCTTTTATATCATTTAAAGTTTGATTTTTTAAAGCCATTAAATGATGGTGAATAGGTAAATATACCTCTCCTTTAATAGTTAGATTATATTCATCAATCAAAGCATAATTTGGTAGTATAGCACCTGCTAATGAATTTTCAATAGCCATGACCCCATAATCAACTTTCTCTCTATTTAGCAAATCAGGAATTTCTGGAAATGATAAGCATTCCTCAAGTATCATGTCAGTATGAAAATAGTTTTTTGCTACTTCATGATGAAAAGAACCTTTAATACCTTGTATTGCTATACTATTTTGCCTATTCATTTTTATCAATAAAAAAGCCTCGAAATTTCGAGGCTTTTAAGTTTAATGCTATACTATTTTAATTAATTAACACCAACAAAGCCTCGCTCCATTTTATAAAAATAAAAGAAGTTAAAATAAGAAAGCCAAGTGTTAATTGTAATCATTGTCTTTATTAGAAGAAACAAATCTAATTTTTAATTTTTAAAAAACAAATTTTTATCGAATAGTAATGATAAAAAAGTTACGATATCGTTTTCTTAATTAATGATTTCTTCTAGAATAGGATTGTTTTCTTTGTATTCACCAAGAATTTTTAATTCTTCAACTTTATTTTCTAGAGATAATAATGCTTCGCAATATTTGTGGTAGTTATGAAACATTAAATCTAGAAAAAAGGAATAAGACCAAGGGCGATTTGCAATAGGAAAAGATTGAATTTTACTTAATTGAAGACCATGATCTTTACAAACGTTTAAAATTTCAGATAGACTATCAAGTTTCATTTGAGCCATAAACTTTAAAGAAGCCTTGTTATTTAAATAGTCATCTTCTTTGTGTTCTCGTTCTTTAGTTAGTATGAAGAAACGAGTGATGTTATTTTCATCATTATGAATGTTATTTTTAAGGATGCCTAAATTATATATTTCGGCAGCTTTTATACTAGCGATAGCGGCAATACCTTTTAGATTATTATCTTTTATAAGCT
The DNA here is from genome assembly GCF_056591795.1 of Maritimimonas sp. 2210JD6-3. Taxonomy (NCBI): domain Bacteria; kingdom Pseudomonadati; phylum Bacteroidota; class Flavobacteriia; order Flavobacteriales; family Flavobacteriaceae; genus Maritimimonas; species Maritimimonas sp. 2210JD6-3. Next base: position 19,098 of record NZ_JBWQOJ010000031.1, read on the forward strand.
TTGCAGCAGAGGCAGTATCTTTTTCTTCTACTATTTTTATTTGAGGATAGTTTCTTAAAAAACGTTCGCAATTTTGAATTGCTATGGGGTGTGACCAGACTTCTTTTATATCTTCTAAACTTTGACCTTTTAGAGCCATTAGATTATGTTTCATTGGTAAATAGTATTCACCAGCGATGTTGAGGTTAAATTTGTCTATGAGACCGTAATTAGAAAGAATATCTCCAATATTTGAGTTTTCAATTGCCATTACAGCGGCATCAACAGCATTTGCTTTTAAAAGTTTAGGAATTTCTGAGAAACTAGAACACTCATTTATAGAAATATTATTTCCGAAATATTTTGTAGCAACAAGATGATGAAAGGAACCTTGAATTCCTTGAATAGCGACGTTCATTAATAGATTTGGTTGTATAAAAAGTAATAATGTTTAGCGAGTTATATAACGTAAAAATAATATAAATATTATAAAACAAGAGATGCCAATTGGCATCTCTTGTTTTATAATAAATTAGATTTTTTATCTGTTGAAATTAGGATTTTCTTGAGAATAAACTTCTAATAAACTCATTGAAGATTTTATTAAATCTTTGGTTTCTAATAAAATACTAAAATACAAAGTTGCATTTTTAGGACTCGATTCGGTAGTTCTTGTACGTTCAACTTGCTTTTGAATGTAAGATCTAACATCGTCAAGTAACAACTGTTTCTCTTCTAATATAGGAGATAACTGGTCAAATGCTTTCGCATCGAATACACCTCTTATTTTGCTAAATAAACCATTCAACTTTAAATCAATCTCTTTTAATTCTTTTGCCTGATTTACTTTTAAAGCCTTATGATTATTGTTAATGTGTTTGTGACTTGCCTTTGCTATAAAACTAGAAGATTGTGCCATATCTTGTAAATCTCCAATAACATCAATATATAATTTACTTGCTCCAACATAAGAGTCATCTAAATTTTTAATAAAATAGAAAATATTGTTTTGAATATCATCTATTTCTGTTTCTAACTTTACAACGGTTCCTTTTGCTTTTTTAAGAGCAGCAAGGTCTTGATTAATTAATCCGTTGATAGTAGATTCATTAATTTTACTTACCCTTTTTAGTACTTTTGAAATATTAGATGCACTTTCTTCAATCACGCCTTGAATAGAATTACTTTCAGCAGCATTCAAACTATCTTCAGCTTTTTGCTCCTTCGACTTTGTTTTGTGACGAATATAATTGCGTGCTAATAACAGCACCGCAAGAAATAAAAGAATAGCAATAGCCGTAGGTCCTCCTAGATTTATTAATAGCGCCATCGTCCCAGCTGCAACAAAAGCGATTATTGCAGTACCAAACCAGCCTCCTATTACATTTAATACTCCCGCAACCCGATACACAGCACTTTCACTACCCCAAGCTCTGTCTGCTAGCGATGTACCCATAGCAACCATAAAGGTCACATATGTTGTAGATAATGGTAATTTCATAGAAGTAGCAATTGAAATTAACACTCCGGCTACCATTAAATTAACTGAAGCTCTAACTTGGTCAAAAGCAGGTAATTCGTGTGTTTTACCTTTCGGTAAAGCAACAATTGGTTTTTCAAATTGTCTGTTAATTTTATTTAAAACCGAATCTGGGATAACAGTAGCTGTATATTTTGAGATAAGCATTGTAAATCTTACAACTGCTCTTGATAGTGCATTAGGTTGAAATTTTTCTGCACCTTCTCCTTGTCTTGCTAAATTAATTTCTGTATCAGCAACGGTTCTTGCTTTTTTAGATAACCATAAAGTTAGTACCATAATACCTCCTGCTATAAATAACAAAATTGGCTCAGTAGGAACTTTTTTAGAAAGAACTTCCATTGAAAAAGCAGAAGCTTCAACACCCGATGCTGTCCAGGCCTCATAAGAATGCCATGCCGCCATTGGAACTCCAATAAAATTTACTAAATCATTCCCAGCAAAAGCCAACGCTAATCCAAAAGTTCCAATCGCTATAATAGGAACAAAGATGTTTTTCTTTAATACACCCATATATAACTGAGAAAGAAGTGTCCATATAACAAAGCTTACCACAATAATCATGATTTCATTTCCTTCTAACAATCCTTTTACTTCGCTGTAATATGGAGTACCTTTTAAACCTTTCATAAATATGAAATAGGTAATTGCAGTTAATGCTCCACCTCCAAATAAAGCTCCTAAATATTTTATTTTCTTATCATAATGAAATGAGAAGATTAATCTTGAAATATACTGAACTAAAGCACCGACAGAGAAAGCAATAACAACAGATAATAGAATACCTGATATAATTTGCATTGCTTTTTCAGTATTGATATATGTTGTTAAATCTGTAAATGATTGGGTGTCTGATGCTCCAATTTTTATCAATGCCATAGCAACTGCTGCACCTAATAATTCAAATACGATTGAAACCGTTGTTGAAGTGGGCATCCCTAATGTATTAAAGAAATCGAGTAGTAATATGTCGGTTATCATTACCGCCATAAATATGATCATGATCTCGTTAAACATAAATTCTCCAGGCACAAAAATACCCTTACGAGCGACTTCCATCATACCACTAGAAAAAACGGCACCAAAGAAAATACCAAGGCTGGCAACAATCATAATCGTTCTAAAAGGAATCGCTTTTGAACCAATTGCTGAATTTAAAAAGTTTACTGCATCGTTACTTACGCCTACAACCAAATCTGCAGCCGCTAGTACAACAAGCGCAATAATCATTATTAAGTAAATATTTTCCATATTCTAAATTTTGTTTTGCAAAATTGTTAATTATAAATAAGCTATATATTATCTAATTGTTATGTTTTTACTGTACTCTAAAAATGAATATCAAATTGTAATCTATACATTAAGTCATCATTACCACCATTTACAGATAAATAACTAATGTCTGACTGTACTTTAAGTTTATGACCAACAATATATTTAGAAACACCAAATGTATATTGACTTTCAGGATTTTTATCTGTGATATTTTGATCTAAGTCTATGTTGGTATATCTACCAGAAATTTCCCAATCATTATTCAATAAATAACCAGCTTGTAAGTTTAAACCATCACCAACTTGAACTTCATCTCCTGTTAAGGTTCCATCAGAGTTTTTTGCAAACGGATCGTCAGCATCTCTATTAGCATATTCGGCCATAAAAGAGAAACCCTTGTATTTAAACATGGCGTCTATAAAAATTGTTTTAATATCAGTTTCATAAAAACCAATATCATTAACCATATAAGAGCCTTGGTTGCTTCTATTTTTAACCGCGTTTTTGTTAATGTCATAAGTAGCAGCTAACATTAATTTTGGATTTTCCTCTCTCTTCAAATCACTACCACTATAGTCTCCTTTGCTCTTAAATTTTCCAAAAGGCAATAATTCTAATCTAGCAGTGTATTGGTGACCTCCAAGATTTCCTTCAGTAATGTTTCTACCTTCACCCTGAGAAATCGCAAGCTTTTCTCTTACTAAAAAGCTATTAGAAAGATTGAAATGATGTCTAAGTTGAATACCTAAATCACGATCAATATTAAATCGACTATTTAATAAAGAACGATCTACTTGTTGTAGATTTCCAGAAGAAATTACACGTTCAATATTACCAGGAAGTTTTGTTTGACCAGCCCAAAGTTCAAAATTTTCATAGAAATTCCACATTACAACCGCGTCTAAAATATATCTAGGAGTATTACGATTAAATTTAGAAGCTCCAGAAATATCTCTATTAGATAAACCTAATTCTAATTTATATTTAAGTTTAGGAGTAAAGGCAAAGCCATCAAATTTTAGTCGAGCTCTTCTTATTAAGAAATTTTGTTCTGGGTTTATGTATGAACCGTCTTGATTCTCCCAATTAGCAATAGCTAAAAACTGCATACGTGCTGCAATTTTCATAGTAAACGAACTGTCTTTTCCTACAAGATTAAAAAGACCTTTACCAAATTTTGGAGCATTTGTTTGTTGAGCATTTATAGAAAAAATTGCTAAAAAGAAAATAGCAATTATACTTAACTTAAGTTTCATTATATTAGTTTTTGTCGCTGCAAAGAACTAATTCTAATGTTAACTAAATGTTTCCTGCAAGTTATTTTTTGATGATTTTTTAGCAAAAAAAGGGCTACTTGGCCAAAGTAGCCCCAGATATTTCAAAAATTAGTTGACAAAAACTAATTGATTTTTGAAACTATTAAATCCATATAGACCTAGACAAAAATATTTTATTTATTGCATTTCATTGTAAACTAAACATTATCTTATTATTAATTATACTTTAGTAGGTAGTATATAAAACTTCAATTTTAAAATCGTTAAATAATTAATAATCAATATCTTAAAAATATAATGTTAATTTAATGTTATGTAATTGTTGATTTAATGTAAAATAATTTTTATTTTAGTTGCGTTAATATTAGTAAAATAAACGAAATATGAAAAAAATAGCCATACTCTTAATAATGCTTTCTATAAGCTTTTCTTTTGCTCAAAAAAAGGATAAGGTTAAGTATGAAAAGAAAGGAGACTTAGTAGAAGCGACTTTTTATAGTGATGAAGGAATAGTAGAGCAGCATGGATTTTTTAAGGATAAAAAATTACATGGTACTTGGACTTATTTTAACGATAAAGGAGAGAAAGTTTCTATTGGAAACTACAAACTTGGTGTTAAGACGGGTAAATGGTTATTTTATAATGACGGAGAAGTAAAAGAAGTTGATTACTTAAATGGTAAAGTGGTTAAAGTTTCTAAAAAATCTGATAGTTCGATGGCATACAATTAATAAAATATCAATTATAATAGAAAAAGCCGATAAAAGTGTATCGGCTTTTTCTATTATGTTAAAGGTTAATTATTGTCTAGTCCAACCTGAACCCCAAGTTGCAAAATCGGTGCCTGTAGCATTAGAAGAACCATCAATAAAATCTGCTTGAGAAAATTCTACCCCAGTATCGTTCTTTAAAATAGTGATTACATCTTCAAACGTTGTGTCTGTTACATTTAAATCGCCGTTCACCACACCATTCCCAGTTGGGCTATCACCATCGTCACCATCAATGTCGAAAGCTTCTTCAAAACCTTGTATAAAAACGTTGGTGAAAATTCCTTGGGTACCAGCTCTTAAACGAATAGCTTCATTACCAGTACCAGAGCCCAAACCTATAATAGTTAAATTAGTTATTGTCGGTTTAGAGAAGAATTTTGGATTTGAATTGTTACCTATATCTGTATTAAACCCATCAGCTTCAATTCCTTTATCATGATCGATTCCGTGTTTTATATACACATCTGTTAAAGTACCTGTGTAACCTTCCGTCCAATCTACAGAATCATCTTCAGAATTCAATACAGCAACAAAACTTGCATGTACTGTTCCGCCAAAGAACTCTATACCGTCATCTTTTCCGGCAAAAGCCTGAATGTATTCAACAGTTGTACCGTTACCAACACCGTAAAAAGAAAAACCATTATTTTCTGATTGTCCGTCGGCCTTACCTCCTGAATACTCAACTCTTACGTAACGTAGTGTCCCTGAATTATCATCTGCAGCAGATCCGCCATAAGGTAAACTCGCAATTTCTGATGTAGAGGTTGCGTCTCCACCCGTTACTGAATTAATAGGTGCTTTTCCTAAAAGAATGAGTCCTCCCCAATCACCAGCATTGGGTGTAGTTGCCGCAGAAGTAAATACAATCGGATTGCTTGAAGTTCCATCTGCCATAATTTGAGCTCCTTGTGCAATAGCCACATATACATCGGCACCCGTAGCTGCCGCTTTAACAGTCATACCTGCTGGGATTGTTAATGTTGTACCTGATTCCATAATTAATGGACCTGTAACAATATACTCTTTATCAGATTCTAACGTTAAATCTGTTGATTGATTTCCTGATAATTCTATGGCATCTGTACTACCAGTTTCACCGTTTATATTGATGATAATATCTGCAGTATCGTCATTACCACATGAAGAAAATAGTAATGAAGTTAATGCTAAACCTAAGAATACTTTTTTCATTTTTTAAATTTTATTTGATTGTAATTAGTAGTTAAAAATTATATTTTAATGAGGCACCTATTGTGATTCCTCTTTTATAGTTTGTGACCCCTTTTCCGTTGGCAGATGTAACGATTACATCGCCATTAGTAGTTTCTCTTATATATTTTATAGAAGGATCTAATAAATTCTTTACACTAACATTAAATTGTAAACCTTCTTTTATTTGACTCTTCCAAACGAAATCTAAAGTTGGTACTGCTTTTTCAATTACATTACCTAATTGCCCAGAACCTAAGGCATCAATTCTATCTGAAAAATAAGAGAATACTAAACTCGCAGTTGGTCTATAATTGTTAAAAGTTGGGCTATAATTAACATCTGCGTTCATAATTAGTGGCGAAGCTCCTTGCAATTCATCCTCTTTTCTGTTAAAACTGGTATTATAAATAGAACCATCTACATTTTCAAAAAGATCTTGATTCGTGTGCATATAGGTTACGTTCAATCCTGCTGAAAGTTTAGGCTGCTCATCTTCGTCTAGTAAGATATTCTTCTTAAACTCTAACTCTGCACCATAAATATTAGCTTTATTTCCCGTTCTAAAATAACGTTGTGTACCCGTTGCATCGAAGGCAACTACTAAATTCACAGGATTATTGATTTGCTTTGCAAATGCACCTAAAGAGAAAATTTCACCTCTACCAAAGAACCACTCGTATTTAAGATCAAAGTTGAACACCTCAGAAAAAGAAGGATCATTTAGTAGATCTGGATTACCTCCTATACGCTGTGAAACACCTTCATAAACGAAGGGAGCAATTTCTTTAAATTCAGGATTTGAAACTGTTTTACTGAAAGCAAAGCGTATGTTTTGCTCGTCATTTAAAGCATAGCGAACACTCAAGCTTGGTAGATAGAAATTTTCATACGACTCTCTAAATCCAGGATCGTTCGGTGGTAAATTGATTACATTATAATCTATTCTTTGGCTAAATGATTCAGCTCTAAAACCAGGAACGATAAGCCATTTATCGTTAATATTGAATTCAGCATTGACATATCCTGCATATATATCTAACTTTCCGTTATAGGTGTTCTCTGGGTTACCAGGAATATTCGCTGAGCCAACTTGAGGAAAAACAGATCTAAACGCAACCGTAGAAAATAAACCATTGCCATCTGTATTTAAATTATTTACATTAAAAATTGCATCGAGATTGTTTACATTACTTATGGGTAAATTATCATTAGCAAATCTGTAACCATAGCGAATGTTTTTGAAATCACGTTCTTTAGTTCTTCCATTATAACCAAAATTAATCTTTACATTTTCTGAGGGTGTATATGCAAAATTAATTCTACCATTTAACTCTTCATCCTCGATATCTTGAAAATAACGTTGATTATCGAATTCGTTATTCGTATAAAAAACAGGATTCGTATTAGGATCATTATCTAATGCTAATTGATAGTTTTCTAAACTAATACGTTTTCTATCAGGCTCGTGCGCAAATACTTTATTATATCCAATTCCCCAGTCTAATTTGAGTTTGTCATTTATGGTATGTTCTCCTAATAACTGATTTACAGTAATTAGATCTTGGTTAAACTGCACGTTCATTTGGTAAAACCCTTGATCACTATTCACAATAGCATCTCTATTTCTTCCGAGACCATCAATACCAAAATAACTTGTTTGATCGGAAGACTTGTTAATAAACAAAGAGGTGAATTTGAAGTCGTGGTTTTCATCAAACCGAAACCCTATATTACCCATAATCGTAGTCGTTGTGCCAAATTCATATTCTTCGGCTTGTTTAAAACTCTTATTTTCTACTAAGGTATAATCTGTTGTTTCTCCTTTTCTATATTCATAATTACTATCGAAAGAAGCTGTCAAGAAAAGATTTAGTCGCGATGCATCGCCTATATCGAATGACTTTCCAGCATTTAGTCCAATTCCTAAATTTATAGGAGCCATTGGAGACTCTATAGGATCAACCCCGTGCGATAATACTATGGCAAAAGGATTATGATCGTACCTTCCATAATATCCAAACTGACCTGTTCCTGAATTTTTAACAAAATTCTCACCTATCGCTCTATGATTAAAGCCTGTTGAAACAAAAGCTTCGATGAAGCCTTCACCATTATAATTTTTAGAAGATACATCGATATTACCTGCTGCAAAATCGCTGTAAAACTTAGATGAATAAGCCTTGCTAATCGAAACATTTTCAATAACATCTGCGCTAAAAATATTTAGATCAATATTCTTTTTGCTAATGTTGTTAGAGGGTAATGATAAGCCATTCAGTGTAGTGTTTAAATAGCGATCACCCAAACCTCTCACATATACATTGCTCGACCCTTCTTGTTTAGAAACACCTGAAATTTTAGTTACTGCTCCTGCAGCATCACTAATCCCTTTGGCAGAAAGTTCTTCTGCGCCAATGGCAGTTTTAATTTCAGTAGCCTTCTTTTGCTCGGTTAATAAAGCAGCTACACTTTCTTTTTTAGTGGAAGCTTTAACCACAACTTCTTGTAAAGCCACGCCTTGGTTTGGACCGAGAATAATATCTTCTAAAGAGGTTACCTTACCAGATGTAACGATAATATTTGCTAACTCAATTGTTTGATACCCAACAAAACTAATAACAAGGGTATAAGTTCCTGGTACAGCTTGAAAAGAATATACCCCATCAATGTCTGATGTGGTTCCCATTTGCGAACCTTTAATAAAGACATTAGCAAAAGGCAAGGGCTCGTTGTTAGCATCTTTATCTAAAACTTTACCTTGAATCGTTCCTTTTTCTTGTGCATTAACTAGTACGAAACAACATAAGAATAATGTTGTTATAATTTTTGTAAACTTTTTCACCTTAGTTGACTTGAATAAGTAAGTGTTATTATTTTTCTTTTGATGAAGATGCTACTGGGCTAGAAGGCATTTGTAAAGCTTGTAATACTTTATCTTCGATCGAAGTAATTTTGTTAGCCTTTACTAAAATATTTGGAAGTTCTAATTTTTTATATCCTGGGAAATTAATGATCAACGTATATGTTCCTGGTGGTAACTCTAATGCATATGCCCCATCTATATTGCTAGAAACATCTTGTTTTGTCTCTTTAATTTTTACATGAGCAAATGCAAGCGGTTCATTATGTAACTCTTTATCTAAAACAACACCTTCTATAATTCCGTAGTCTTGTGCAGCAGTAAAAACACTAACTAATAAAGACAGTATTACTAAATATTTTTTCATATCGTATTATCAAATAATAATAATGCAAAGAAATCATAACAATGTAAAGATTGGGTTAACCACAGGTTAAAGATTCATGATGCTTATGTTAGTTAAATGTTAGGAAAAAAGGTTGAATTTTAAGTTAATGTAAACTATGGGCTTTTTAAAAATGATGTACCTTGCAATCTTTAAATTATAAGCTAATGAATTGGAGTCAATTGCTCTCATTAAAACGTCATGGAGATACTCAAAAGCGTCATAGAAAAGATCAAGATGAAACACGAGTAGGTTTTGAAGTGGACTACGATCGAGTAATATTTTCAAATTCATTTCGAAGCTTACAAGACAAAACACAAGTTGTACCTCTTTCTAAAACAGATTTTGTTCATACACGATTAACTCATAGTTTAGAAGTGTCTGTCGTTGGGCGATCTTTAGGGAGAATCGTGGGTAAAAAGTTGTTAGAAAAATATCCTGAACTGGTTGCCGAAGGGTATCAAATAAACGATTTTGGAGCCATAGTTGCCAGTGCTTGTTTAGCACATGATATTGGTAATCCGCCATTTGGTCATAGTGGTGAAAAAGCCATTGGTGAGTATTTCAAAACGGGAAATGGATTAAAATATAAAGCACATCTATCGGCAAAAGAATGGCAAGACCTTATAGACTTTGAAGGTAATGCTAATGGATTTAGAATTCTTACTGAAAATAGAGAAGGTGTAGAAGGTGGATTGCGGTTGTCATATGCAACTCTAGGTGCTTTTATGAAATACCCAAAAGAGTCATTACCCAAAAAACCAACAAGCGATATTATCGATAAGAAATATGGCTTTTTTCAATCTGAAAAATCTCTATTTATTGAGGTGGCTAATGACTTAGGATTAAAACAGATTCGCGATGGAAAAGACATTACTTTTAGTCGTCATCCGCTTGCTTATTTAGTAGAAGCTGCAGATGATATTTGTTATACAATTATTGATTTTGAAGATGGTATTAATTTAGGATTAATTGATGAACAATTTGCACTTGAATACTTGATAAATCTGGTAAGAGATACCATTAATTCTGAAAAATATTATCAGCTAAAAACAAAGCAAGACCGTTTAAGTTATTTAAGAGCATTGGCTATAGGGAATCTTATTAATGAGGCTGCAGAAGTTTTTATTAAAAATGAAGAAGCCATTTTACGAGGCGAATATCATATTTCATTATTAGATAAATGTAAATATGAAGCTCAAATAGATGATCTTATTAAGATTAGTGTTGAAAAGATTTATTTAAGTAATGAAGTCGTTGAAAAGGAGATTTCAGGCTATAAAGTACTGGCAGATCTTTTAGATGTTTTTATAACTGCAGTTAACAAGACATACGAGAATAAAGGTTCTAATTACGATAAACTATTAATGAATTTACTTCCAGAAAAGTATCGTAGTAATTCTGAAAATATATATAGTAGAATACTTTCTGTTTGTTCTTTTATAGCAAGTATCTCAGATGGAGCAGCCATATTACTTCATAAAAAAATAAAAGGCATAGAAATTTAGATGAAAAGTAAGATAGCTAACATATTTACTGGAAGTTAATTAATATTTTTAGCGCTCATTTATTTCAAATAATCTATTAAGAGTGTATGAGAGCAAAAATTACCCTTATTTTAATTTGTGCATGTTTGATAGGGTTTTATGTCTATAAAACTCATGAAAAAACTGATATAGAAAAGCTTAGAGAAAAACACGTAGAACTCTTAAACGAGCATCCTTATAATAACTTACTTAAGTTAAGTAAAAAGGAGCGCAAACAAAGAGGATTACCTCCAAATAAATACTTTGAAGAGCAGTATTTGTTAGAGATGAACCCTACTTTAGGCAGACCAGAGTTTGAGAAAAAATTTAAATTACAGGAAGAATTGGCATTTAAAGGAATTCAAAAAGATGTTCCAGGGAGTGCTACTTCAAATGCTTGGGTCGAAAGAGGACCAAATAACGTTCCAGGTAGAACGAGAGCGATGTTATTTGATCCTAATGATTCTAGCGGTAAAAGAGTTTTTGCTGGTGGTGTAAGTGGAGGATTGTGGGTTAATGATGACATCACCAATATTAATTCTTCTTGGACTAGAGTTGGTGTACCTGAAAATTTGGCGGTATCTAGTATTACAGCAGATCCTAATAACTCGAATATACTATATTTAGGAACTGGTGAATCTTATGTTCAAGGCCAGGTAAATGGTAATGGTGTATGGAGGTCAACAGATGGTGGGGAGAGTTGGGCACGTATTTTTGGAGGCGTAGTGGGAGCTTCATTTTTTAATGGAGGTTCACAGGTAACAATTAATAGTCCAGAAAGTATTTCTAGAGATTTTGTTGCAATAAGAGCATCTTTTGGTCCTGTATTTAATACCGTTATTACTGGTGATTTAGTGTTGGCTGAAGATGGCACAGCTACACCTTTAGAAGGATGCAATGCTTTTACAAATTCGTCAGCTATAAGTGGTAATATAGCCGTTGTTGAGAGAGGAGCTTGTAATTTTACGGTGAAAGTTAAAAATGCGCAAGATGCTGGTGCAAATGCAGTTATTGTTATTAATAATATTCCTGGAAACCCTATCACTATGGGTGGTGTAGATGCAACTATAAGCATTCCTTCTGTAATGATATCTAGATCTGACGGCAACTTAATATTAGAAGCGCTACAATCACAAGCAGTAAATGCTACATTAAATGATATTAATTCTGATACTCCTGTAGGGTTACCAGTAGTACCTGGTATATTTCATATTAATGATATAATCACTAGAAATGTTGGTGGTACTACAGAAATTTATGCTGCTGTGGGAGATGCAATTTATAGAGAAGGCCCAGGAGGATCTTTAGGAGGAACTGATATCGGTTTATATAAATCTACAAATTTAGGAGATACATGGACTCGTATTAATTTACCATTAACACCTGATAATAATCCGTATGTTCCTAATGATCTAGAAATAGGACCAGATAATACTATATGGGTATCGACTACTTCTAGTGCTGGATTTGGTGGCGGAGGTGGTACCATATTTTCTTCAACAAATGGGATTAATTTTGTTCAAAGACATGTAGTCGCAAACGCAAGACGAACTGAAATTGAAGTTTCTAACGCAAATGCAAATAAAATTTATGTTCTAGCAGATGAAAACCCCGTTACTTTATTAAGAACTACTGATGGTTTTAATACAATTCAGAATTTAACATTACCTGATGATGCAGATAACGGTATTTCAGCAAATGATTTTACCAGAGGTCAGGCGTTCTATAATTTAATGATTGAAGTTAATCCTACTAATGACAATATAGTGTATGTTGGAGGGATAGATGTTTTTAGAAGTACTACCGGAGGTATAGGAGCTACTCCTGATGACGCTTGGACTCAAATTTCTAAATGGTCTAATAACCCAGGACTTGATGCACTGAATGTGCCTTTAGTACATGCTGATATTCATGAAATGTCTTTTGATCCTTCTAATCCTAATAAAGCAGTTATCGCTACTGATGGAGGAGTTTATTATGCGAATTCTTTATCTACAGCTAATAATTCACTAGTAGCAATTTCTGGTAGAGGTAATAATTATAATACAGGTCAATATTATTGGGGAGCAATTAATCAAAGTATTTCTCAAGAACGATTTTTAGGAGGAACTCAAGATAATGGCTCTAACGTTATATTAAATGCAAATTCTGGTATTTCTGGATCTTTTGAAATATCAGGAGGGGATGGAGGATATTGTTTTATTGATAAAGATGACGAATATTTAATAACTTCTTTTACAAATAATAATTTTACAAGATTTAATTTACCAAACACAAATATTTCAAGAGTGATTGTAAGAGATGATAGTACAGGATCATTTATTAATCCTGCTGATCTAGATGACAATTTAGATATTTTATATACTAATGGATCATCAGGATCTACATTTCAAATATCGAGATTTACTAATATCAAATCTGGAACACCAACAAGAGTAAATATTACAAATACCTTATTAAACTCAGCGCCTACTGTACTTAAAGTATCCCAATTCAATTCAGTGTCCACTACACTTTTTGTTGGAACTGTCACAGGAAATCTACTAAAAATTACTGGAGCTAACACTTCACCTTTATGGTCTAACATTTCTAGCTCAGAATTTTTAGGAAGTATATCTGCTATAAATTTTGGTGCTAATGAAAATGAAATCATGGTTACTTTTCATAATTATGGAGTAAAAAGTATATGGTACACAGAAGATGGGGGTAATACTTGGCAAAACAAAGAAGGTGATTTTCCCGATATCCCTGTTAAAGCTATTATGATGAATCCCTTGTTAGATAATGAAGTCATCATAGGAACAGATTTAGGAGTTTGGAGAACAAATAACTTTAAGAGTACGAACCCGAACTGGGTACAGTCTCAAAACGGAATGCAGAACGTAAAGGTTACCAGTTTTGATTTACGTACGGCAGATAATACAGTGTTGGCTTCTACATATGGTCGAGGGCTATTCACAGGCAAGTTTACTTCAACTGTCTTAAATGTTGAAGAAATTGAATCTAATGATGATAGAATTACTTTATATCCTAATCCTACAAATGGTATTATAAACATCAACTCTTCGTTAGATTTCGGAAACTCGAAAGTAGCTGTTTACGATTTAAATGGAAGAAATGTATTTAGTCAAAATAGGAATGTTGTAGGTAAAATCGACTTAGATATTTCTAATTTATCACCAGGGCTGTATGTATTAAAAATTGAAAGTGATACATATGCTTTCAATAAAAAATTCTTCAAAGAATAAATAATTATATAACTTTTTAGAAATCAAAAGTTAAACGCAACTCCGATTCCTAAAAGCTGTTTTAGCTGAAGTCTAGGACCAAGCACATCCAGTATTCCATCGTTATTTATATCTTCTTTAAACTTTATGTCATTGTCATAAATAAGATGTGCTCCTAAATTAGCGCGCATGTATTTGTTTATTATAAAGTTCAAAACGAGATCGTATTTAACGTCTATATTCCCAAAATTCTGAAGATAATCTGAATATAGCGAAACGTCATTTTTCATAATTACATTTTTAAATAGTTCAACATCCCAACTCCCCTGAACTAAAAAACCAAATTCATTACGCGATCGTTTCCCTTGTTCTACGCCAAATGCTCCTTCGTCAGATAAGCGTTTATCTCTAACAAAAGTAGATTTTAGGGTTATCGGAGATAAATACACATAAAATTGATCTTTTTTAAGATCATATTGTGCACCAACACCCAAAAATAAGTAGGCAGGTGCAAAAAAACGAGAAATAGGAGTAGTAGTATCAGGATAACTGTAGCCATCTGTAAATTGTGTATTAAAGTTAAACTTAACAGAATAATACCAATTCGAAATAGTATCGGTTCGATAGCCAAAAGTAGAATTTATTAATAATTTATCGTCTGTTTTCCGCAATTCTCTATCTTCTTGTGCATTCAATCCATAGCGTGCTAAAATTTCGTTTTTCCAGAGCACATAGGCTTTTTTATAATCTCTATAAAAGGAAACTTTAACTAAACCAGCAACAGAATTATTACCACCTGCATTCCAGTTTACAAAGGCAGCCTCGCTAATATCAAAAGCAAAGTTATTTCTGTAAGACCACCAAACAGGGTCAGGTGCTACTTTTGTAGTATCAATTTCAACTACTTTTATGAGTTTATCAATTTTTATAGGCTCAAAATCAAGTTGTTTTTTAACTATTATAAATGTTTCTTTTTTAGGTATTGGTATATATGTAGTATCACCCGATAATTCTTTGACGTTAAGACGATATTTGGTGTTGTAGGTAATTTCATTGGTGATAGTATCGTATGAAATCTGATAAAATGGTCTCGCCAAAGAATCTAATTTAAATAGAAGAGAATCTATTTTAGTGAATTTTGCTTTCGGATAATTTTTTCGAATTTCTATAGGTTTTATATACGACAAAGGAAGCGTATCAATACCTTTTATTGGTGTAATAATGATACGTTGTGAAAAAGAAAATAAAGATATTAAACCGAAAAAAAATGAAAAATAAAGACTTCTCATGCACTATATCATTTAAAGAAATGAATTGATCGTTTTTTTAATTCCACTGTAATCTAATCCTATTGAACTCAAGAGTTCTTCAGTTGTTCCATGTTCAATAAATGTGTCGGGTACACCAATAATTTTAACGTTAACATCACTGTAATTATACTTTTGCACAAATTCAGTTATAGCACTACCAAACCCTCCTACAATGGTACCATTTTCAACAGTAACTATACACTCGAATTTCTTAAAAATCGAATGTAATAAAGCTTCATCTAAAGGTTTTACAAAACGCATATTGTAATGTGCTAGCTTTTTCTTTTTGGGATGTGCATTGCAAACTTCTTTTACCGTATTTCCTATATGTCCGATACTTAAAATAGCTACTTTAGAACCCTCTTTAAGCGTTTGACCTTTACCTATTACCAGTTTTTTAAAAGGAATTTGCCAATCTAATGTCACTCCTCTTCCGCGAGGATAGCGAATTGCTATTGGAGATTTTAAACCAAGCTGTGCGGTAAACATCATATTCCTGAGCTCAAGTTCATGTAAAGGTTCAAAAATAATCATATTTGGTATGCAGCGCAAATACGCAATATCAAACACACCATGGTGTGTGGCACCATCTTGACCCACAATTCCTGCTCTGTCAAGACAAAAAATAACAGGAAGTTTTTGTAAAGCTACATCATGTATAATTTGATCGTATGCACGCTGTAAAAAGGTTGAATAAATATTGCAAAACGGAATCATACCTTGTGTAGCCATTCCTGCAGCAAATGTAACGGCATGTTGTTCAGCAATACCAACATCAAATGCTCGATCTGGTAGTTTATCTAGCATAAACTTTAGAGAACTTCCTGTGGGCATAGCAGGTGTTATACCGATGATTTTTTCATTTTGCTTGGCTAATTCAACCAATGTTAAGCCAAAGACATCTTGATATTTGGGAGGCTGCCTTAAGGCTGGTTTGACATGTATTTCACCAGTTTTAGCATCAAATTTCCCTGGAGCATGATATTTTACCTGATCCTCTTCTGCTTTTTGTAAACCCTTACCTTTTGTAGTAATTATATGTAAGAACTTAGGGCCTTTGATGTTCTTAAGTCGCTTTAATTCTGTAATTAAAGCATCTAAGTTATGACCGTCTATCGGACCAGAATAATCAAAATTTAAGGCTTTAATAATATTATGATTTCTGACTTTCTTACTATTTTTAATATTGGTCAAATATTCTTTTAGAGCACCAACACTAGGGTCTATACCCATGGCATTATCATTTAGAATAATAAGAAGGTTTGCATCGGTAACACCCGCATGGTTTAAACCTTCAAAAGCCATTCCGCTAGCGATAGAAGCATCACCTATAACTGCTATATGCTGTTTTTCTTTTTCTCCTTTTAAAGAAGAAGCTATAGCCATCCCTAAAGTTGCCGAAATGGATGTTGATGAATGCCCTACACCAAATGCATCATATTTACTTTCACTTCTTTTAGGGAATCCTGAGATACCACCAAGTTGTCGATTAGTGTCAAAAATTTCTTTTCTACCGGTTAAGATTTTATGTACATAGGCTTGATGCCCAACATCCCAAACCAGTAAATCATTAGGTGTGTCAAACACATAATGTAAAGCAATAGTAAGTTCAACAACGCCTAAACTAGCACCTAAATGCCCTTCTTTAGCGGCAACAATATTTATAATAAATTCACGTAACTCTTTGGCCAGTTGAGGTAGTTGTTCAACAGAAAGATTTCGTAAATCTTTAGGTAACGCTATGTGATTTAAGAGCTTTTTTGACATAAAATAAGATACAAAAATACTTCTTTTTGTGTTGATAGGGTAGACGAAAAGAAATACAAAGATTAGTTAAAAGGCAACTCGCGTCATTTCTTATGTTATTCACGACATTTTTTTGGATACTATATTGATGTACAGGTAGTTTTGAGTAGATTTTAAAATTACAATTATGAACTTCAAATTATTATCATTTTTATTATGTGCTTTTATCACTTCAGAATTGTCGTCACAAGAGATTACAGGAAAATCTTATATCACTATAGCAAATAACATAGAAGTTTGGTATTCTGAAGGTTCAACTATTAGTAGGAATAAAAAATTCAAAATACCTATTGGAACCAAATTTAGAGTTGACAGTTTCATTGACGGAGAGGACAAATTAATAATATCTTTCTGGAATTTTTCAAAGAAAAAAACAAAAGACAAAAAAATAAAAGGAAAGGTGAGCAATGAGGATGAAAACCCGTGTATGACAAAAAAGGATATAGAAGAAAAATTAGACAAGAATTATTATTACATAGGGCCTTGGTCTAATTGCGTGCAATTCAAAATGAAACTTCAAGATTTTAATAATAAAACCAGGAGATATTACGGGTATTCAGACTCTTTTACATATGGTGTTATGACTTTACCAATAAAAGTAAGGTTTGGAAATAGAGATGAGCGCTTTTTTAATTTTGAAGAGAACCTTAATTTAGGGTTTAACTTTGGGTGGAAACGTACGGTTTCCGGTATAACAAAACAATCCCATAATCTATTGGGAGGAGTTGGAATATCTAGAATAAAAGTGGATCAGGATAGTTTCTCCAACATTGAAGATGAAATTCTAGATGATGCTTCCGAAGCTTTAATGGTTAATGCAGGATATTTATATCAATATGAATCTTTTCAAGTGGGGCTATTTTTTGGTTTTGATTTTATGACAGGATCATTAGGAAGGAATTGGAATTATCAAGCGAAACCTTGGTTAGGCTTTGCGATAGGGATTTCGCTATTCTCAAAAAATGAAAATAAAGAGAAAGATGCAGGTCAATAGATTAAATAATCACATAAGAGCAAATAATATATTAGATATTTAAACAATATTCTATTTTAATTAAAATTTAAAATTATGAAAACTAACCAAATTGCATTAATAACTATTGTTGGGCTATTATTAATTGTGTTTACACAGTTATTCTTGAATAACAGACAATCGGATATTAATATTTATTGTAACTCAGAGAATGCTGGCGCACAAAATTGTACACCAATGGAACCTCCAAAGGATTTAGGTGAACTAAATGAACGGATAAGGTTAAATATTAATCTTGATAACCAATGTGATTTTCAACCGATACATGTAGAAGTCGATACTGAAAGAAATGTATTCTATGGCGTAATAGGTAGATTTAAAACTAAGAGTTTAAGAGGAAATAAAAGAAAAGTTACAAGTATAGAATTTGATGCTCATAGCTTAGTGGGAGCAGAAAAAGCAAAGTATAATAAGAGATATCGAGTTGTTGGTGCTAGCGATCCTGAACCTAACCCAGAAAATGAAAATATAATCGAAATTATTGTAGAACTTGAAACTGATGTCTCTGGAGAAAATAGCTATAAAACTTATACATTGACTACTCCATTCGAAGTTTTAGAGAACACAATCATTGATTTTATTTTTAAAGAGGATGGTAAGTTGGTGACTAAAGCAGAATATAATGTCAATGGAATGAATTGGGTTAAGGGAAGAATTTGTAAATCCAATGTAGTATTTTAGTAAAAACTTTTTTTGAAGAAGATCCTGCTAATAATCTTATACGTTAATTTGATAATATGTCATGGACAAAATAAGTCATATGACATATTATCTTCTATTAGGGCGTACAAAATAGATGAGGTTGATAGCTTGATTACATATGTTAAAGACGAAAACTTAAAAAATCTTTATCAAATTGAATTAAACAACTTAAAGACTTCCAAGTTTGATACCAATTTTGTTGATACTACACAATTTTTTAACGGCAATAGACTTACTAGTAAACAGAAACTGGTTTACCACTATTTACTAGGCGATTTATATTTAAAAAATAATGAGAATGATTCGATAGCATATGCTAATTATCTTATTGCAAATGAAATAGCTTTTAAATTAAATGATTCAAGCGGGATAAATCATGTGTTAAAAAAAATGAACCATTTAATATTTAAAAATGGAATGGATTTAGAATTGTTTAGAAAGAAAACAGAGCAATATAATTTATATGCTAATGATGATATTGATAAGTTTTGGGTTTTGTATTATAAAATAGCGGGAAAGTTTAGAGAAATTGGTGATCGAAAAATTTTAGAAAAAGAGATAAAAATACTCGATAATCATTTTAAGAAAGGATTTGGACACATATCAAAAAACAAGATTTTAAGTGCAATCTTCTTTCAGTTAAAAGGTGTTTATGAAGATGTATTCAAAAATGATTTTATAAGTGCTAAAGAGAGTTACGATCAAGCTTTAAGACGTTATGAACTTTTTGATAATGCTGAGACAAGAACTAGACAGTTTGGAACAACAAATAATTTGGGAGTTTTATTATTTCAAAACAAAAAATATAATGAAGCTATACAAACCTTTAAGAAATTACTAAAAAACATTAATGATTCTAGTAATGGAACTATAGATGAGATGTTTGTTAATGAATGGCTATACAAAAGTTATGAAGCCCAAAATAAACCTGATAGTGCCTACTTCTATTTTAAAGAGATGGTAAGATTAAAAGATAGTTTAAACCAAACTCAATATGCGCAAGCCATAAGAGTAATTGATAAAAGATACGATCTAAAAAAGAAAGAAGAAAAATTGAAGAACTTATCAAAAGATAAGGAGAAACTTCAAAATAACATATA
>NZ_JBWQOJ010000032.1:0-38411 GCF_056591795.1 Maritimimonas sp. 2210JD6-3
AACTAACCAATTCTGTATCATTCATTATTGTACAAAAAAGTAAAAATGAGTTAATTATATAAAGCATAATAATTAAGAAAAATTTACATTTTTAATGTCGAAATTTTGTTTTCAATAAAGTCTTCTAAATTTTGATAAAGTCCATCAATCCCAATAGGTTCTGAGTTTTTCGACGGCATGTAATATATAAAATGATTCCAGTTCTCAGGATAATTAAATTCAGAATAAAGTGTTGCCACTTTATTAAGTTTTTCTTCCTTACCGACATCAGATTTTATAATCCTCAAAAGAAATTCAAGTTTCCATATTTCCCAATATTTTTCAGGAAAATTTATCAGATTTTGTTCAATAAATGAATCTTCATTTACAATTATTTCATAATTATCATCCTCTTGAGAATACAACTTAATCAATTCAATAAAATCATTTAAAGATTCATCACTGGCCAAATAAAGCTCAATATACCTTTCTTCATTGTAAAAACTGATTAAATTCTTTTGATAATAATCTAAAAAAGCATTTGTACTCAACCAACCTTTTTTGATCCCGATATATACCGAACCCCATAAATTTATCTTGATATCCCGTTTAAATACTTCCATCAGAATAATCCATTAATTTCTAGTCTGCCACCAAGGAAATGGAGTTGAAACTCCTCCGCCTGATTGATTGGCAGCTCCATTGATAATTCCATTAGGTATAAATCTCTGGTGATGGATCGTACCATCTCTAATAATAATTTCAAATATACCTTTTGTCCCATATTTATCTCCAATCATTTGAATTAATACTTGAGGTTTCCCATCTCCTCCAAGTTGATGAAAAACTTTTCCATTATCCGAAACTATTTCTATAGTTCTTCGATTCCAATTATGATTGGCATCTGTCAATCTATTTTTTGCCCACATATCTGCCTTGTATTTTATTGGGCCTCCTTTATGGGGTATTGCTTCCTTTATTTGTTGTCTAGCTAGGTCTAGGTTAGTATTATTGCTTTGTGAATTAACTGGTTTTGCCGGTCTAGTCGCCACTGGTTGAATAGCAGTTGCCTGAGATCTAGGAAGGTCTCCTCCTAAAAAACTTCTTCCATTAAATTTTGCTATACCTCCATTAATGACACCTCCTAATAAACCACCAAATGCTATTGATTGTAAATATTGCCCTGGGGTCAATAGTGGATCCCCAAAATAAGCACTATTCCCAGCACTTAATATTGGCGTACTTACTGCGGCTGCAGTTGCGCCTCCGGCAAACCCTGCCAAGAAACCTCCTGCCCCACCTGCACCTCCTCCAGCAGTGAGAAATGCGGGCAATCCAACGGCCGCTCCTACTCCTCCTGCCAGTGCACCTATACCAAATGCAGCTAAACCGTCACCGAAAGATTTTATTTTACCTTGTTTCAATTTTATAGCTAGATTAATGGCACCTCCAATTACAGCTCCAATGACTATATGCCAAAACTCACCGTTTTGATCAACATACATTAAAGGGTTGTTTAATACGTAACTATATCTATTAAGACTTTGAGTGCCAAAAGGTTCTTGAACAAAATTATCTGGTGCTAAGAAACGATGTAAATTAGCATCATATAATCGTGCATTCATATGTATCAAGTCTACACTTTCTAAATGCTCATGCCCTGTATACCCCCTGTCTAAAACGGTTAATTTATCTAACGCGGCGTTTTGACTATCTTTTACAAACGCTAGTTTACCCCAAGCATCAAAATGTCTCTTCTCGCTTATACCTCCTAACGGGTTACTTATAGCAAGTATACTCCCTAAATAATCTCTATGTAGAAAATAAAAATGGTTTCCTTCATCGCTACTTTTATAAATTACTGGAGCAGAATACGCATCTCCTCCAATAAAGGTCACAAATTCAGTCTTATCGAATTTTAAATCTTTTTTTATTTCTATAGTACCATCATGAGAGTAAATCTTTGCTTTGTTAAGCAAACGATAGGGTTGCCCTTTAATCGCCGGATCCCTATTCAATTCATAGTTTATAGAAGATCTTTGATTAAAGATGTTATATTGAAACAGAATTTGATCTTCTTGATGCGTATCGCTACCTACTGTAATTGAATGAGGAGCCTTAAAAGCATTGTATAAGATATCTTGTTTAGGGTTCGTGTCATAATAATTCTGCCCATAACTTGATAAGTTAATCGAGATGTTTTGATACCCTTTACTACCGCTATCATAATTAAAAGTTCCTAAAGCATTACTAGTAATTCTACCTTTTCCGTCATAATACTGCACTTCTTGATACCCACTAATGTTGGTGAACTCTGTAAGTCTATTTAGATTGTCATATTGAAAACGCTCAGTAGTTCCAAAAAGACTACTAGTTCTGCTTGATAAAAGACCTCTTTTAACATCAAACGTATAACTTAAATTTATTAACGTGCTACTTCCTCTATTCGATCTAATACTTGTTGGCAAGCCATAAGAGTTATATGTAGTTACCTCATTTATACCATTCCCAAAAGTAGCATTAGTTACTTGTCCTCTTTCATTTCTCGTATTTAATTGCCATAACAATGACTGGTTTGCGTTATTTAATATTTTATGCAATTCTCCATTCTTATATTGATTTCTTATGGTAATATCGCTTATCTTATTATCACCTATGCTTCTGGCATAATAACGCTCAGTGTTTGATCTTCCTAAGCCGTCATATGTAGTAGTATGCTCAAAAAACGTCGTTGAACTACTTTCTATCGTTTTTTTCAATCTCTTATATGAATCGTACTCATAGGTGTAATTTGTATTCTGATTGGTTGTTATACCTCGCAATAATTTATCAGAAGTACTATAATCATAATAAGATATAAGACTGGTATAATCTCCTTCAACTCTTTTTTCAGTAACTTTACCATAATCATCTAAAAAGTAAGTTGTCACTCCTTTGGGAGTAATTTCTTTTTTTATTTCTCCAAATGCATTGTACTCATAGTTGTATATGCCAGCAGAAGGATCATTTAGTTGAACTTTTCTGCCCCAGCCATCGTAATTTATACTGGTAATAATACCACCCAATGAAGTCCTTTTTAAGCTACCATTAGCGGCATATTGGTAAGAAACAGTTCCCCCATTATCAGTTACTGCTATAATCTGCCCTAGGCTATTCCGTTTTTCTACGGTATTCTTATAACCATCTGTTGTTGTTGTATTCAATCCACTATAACTAATAGTTGTGTTTAGACCTGCTGGAGATCTGGTCTGTTTAATTCTTCCATACACATCGTATTCTATAGTAGTAAATAAACTTGGAGATCCGCTGTAGGGTTCACTTACTTTGATACTTCGATCATAAATATCATATTCTGTACTTATATAGTCCCATGTGTTTCTGAAACCAAACGAGCCAGATATTATTTCTCTACCCAAATCATCAAACTTTTTAAGGGTTTTTGAACCATCGGGATAATCTACCTGTACCTTTGAGTTCGTACTCTGAGTTTTAGAATAACTATAGCTAGTTTGATTACCTAGATAATCAATTTCCTTTACTTTTCTTCCAAAAGAATCGTATTGATATTGTGTTGTAAGTCCATACGGATTTGTTTCTTTTAATAGGTAGCCCAGAGAGTTGTACTCTAGCTCTGTTTTCAATCCTTCAATATCAGTGCTATTTTTAATAAACCTACCCGAAATATCATATTCGTAAG
Organism: Maritimimonas sp. 2210JD6-3; assembly: GCF_056591795.1. Lineage (NCBI taxonomy): Bacteria > Pseudomonadati > Bacteroidota > Flavobacteriia > Flavobacteriales > Flavobacteriaceae > Maritimimonas > Maritimimonas sp. 2210JD6-3. Next base: position 3,677 of record NZ_JBWQOJ010000032.1, read on the forward strand.
ATGTCGTTCGTGATTCAACTCCTGAAGCCGAAACTGTTTTACCAGTTACATTTCCATAGGAATCATGAGAAAAATTTTCTGTAATATATCCTGTATTATACCCCTTTGTTTTCTTTTGGGTGACCAACATAGTAGAGTTATATGAAAACTCCTCGAAAGTCGAAAATGTATCTCCTGAAGTAACCGTTTGAACATTTCTAGAACGTACCCTCCCAACATAGTAAGGATTCGTTAAAGAAGAACCTCCATTTATGTTATTCTGATATACAATGGTATTAGTTTCCGTTTGCTGTGTTTGTGTATTTTCCTTAGAAGTTCGTATAGTACTTAATGGGTTATTGTAGGTATCATAGTTAATAGATGTAGTTACTGAAGTATTGTGCAAGCCATTATAACTTACAGAAGAATTTAACTTTATTTTAAAAACCTTACTTGCTGATAGTGTAGACGAATAGTTATTAACTGTTTTACTTATATAATTTGAGGGAGTATTATGAAAATTATATTGCAAGCCTAAAGTGGTATATGATTCGTATGGAACTCCTCTTTTTGATATATCATGTTTAGTCACATTAGACATAGAGGGCTGGTTATTATTATACCAATTCGTTCTTAATACACTTTCAAAACCCAAAAACCCTAATCCTTCAACATTAGATACAGCACCATAATAGGAATATAATTGTTTTGTATATTGGTTTTTACTGCTCTTTTCAAGCATAGAGACTACTTGAAATTGAGGAGCTACATCTATATTAACATTTGGGTAAATAGCATTGGTATTTGATGTTTTATACAAATAAATCTGCGATCCAGGTTCAGCCTCACCTGAGATTAATGGACTGTAGTTAATAGTTTCTACAACACCATTACCCGTAATAACCTCCCTTAATTGAACATCTTCTCTACTATTTTTGGTGTGTTTGAAGTGATACAGTTTATCTTTACTTAAAACAGCATATTCTAAATTTTGATTTATATCATTACCTGATAAGAACAAGGGTAAAGGAAATCTTTCAACACCTAAGTTAGGATCTGAACCGAATTGGTTAATAATATATTCTGGAGCATCAAGATTAAAGTCAATGTTATTAGGTCCTACACTAATATTTTCTGCCAGTCCTAAGGTCATTCTAACTGGTTTTCCATTATGAGCAACAGTATTATTTTCTTGAACTATTATATCCGTTTTACCATCCCCATTTATATCTGCTGGGATATACATAACATCTACAAAACAATAATCATTTAAAGTGCACCCGCCGTACACCGTTTCTTCATATTCCATTCCTATAGAAGCTGTCTTTTTATAAAATCCATTTCCTTTTGAAAAATAAAAATTCCAGCTATCTGACCCCTTATTAGTGGGAATTAACACATCTGTTTTACCATCTCCATTATAATCTCCGAATAAATGAGCAATATCCTCTTTAATATTTGTATCATTAGATACTGTAGCTAATACTATTAATCCGTTCGTATTATTTAATGAATAAACTGTTATCTTATTCTTTTGAATTACAAAAAAATCTGACTTACCATCTCCATTAAAATCTCCAACTTGTATATTATAATCTCTGGGTGATGAAGGAAGTGTGCTACTTAAATAACCTGCTAAATTTGTATAATTTGAAGTTTTTCTTCGATCTAAATCAATAAAATGAACCTTAGAAGTATTTCTGTAATAGGTTTCACAATTACAACATTTGTCTATTAAAGTTCGATCTGTTTTTTGAGATAGATTACTAGCTTTTTCATTTTGACTCTTAGCTTGTTTAAAAGGTATATCAAAAGGGTTGTCACCATCTTCGCAAGGTGCGGTCTCACAATATTGATAAGAATATGGTCTCCCAATAGCAATTATGTCAGAAATACCATCACCATTAAAATCGCCAGAAAGAAATTTTTGAGGTTCCACCCTAGTACTGTACGTAAAATCGCACGAAGTTCTACTCCTATACGTAGGAGCATTCCAAACTTTTTCACTTTGAAAATAAACACTTGATGTAGTACCTTTTGTATATATAGGGAATTTATACTGGGAGTTTGTTTTTTTAACCACAGTCCATCCCTTATAAGGTATTAATTTATTAAAATGATTTAGCCAGTTTACTGGTAAAATGTCTTCGAAACTACCACTATTAACTTCTTTAGGATAATTATACCCTCCCTTGTCTATATCTGTGAGAATCCAGTATTTTTTCTTAGTATCAATTCCTGTTTTTGGATATAAAATAGCATCCATTTTTCCATTACCCGTAAAATCACCGGAAATTGAACCTGTATTTACAAAAGTAGTATTGCTAAAATTAACTCTTGATTCTACGCGTTCAAATAAATCATCGTTGGAGGTATCTGCATAATTAAAGATTGTAGGATTTAAACTCTTTGAATTATCGCCACTCTTTTCAGTAATACTTTTTAACCTATCATAACCAAGGCTTGTGGTATTATATGTCAAAATATAATTTCTAAAACCTACCGAAGCAGAAGTAACTCTAATCTCTCTGAGTCTTTTCAAAACTCTATGGCTGTAACCATTAACATAAGCTTGTTCAAATCGATTTCTTGTACCATAAATGAAGCTTATTATATTAGTGCCATAGTCTGTGCCTTTAGAGCCATACCTAATAGAACTAATATATAAGGTATTATGCTCTTTAAGGTAACTATAAGAAACTCTTAAATCTTGTGGAGTAACTAAACGTTTTATATTCCATTGATTGACAGTTTTGGAATATGAATCAGAACCAAACAAGGCATAATTTCCGTTTGGGTAAAACACTTTGAAATAAGAAGGTGTATTATTTGAACCTCCGTATGAAACGACCTTTATATTACTATAGTTTTCAGTCTCATAAATAGCATTATCTGCACCATAAGTGCCACTTTTTAAAATTAATCTTTGACCATCAATGGCAAAGCGATCATAAGAATCATGATCTACTCCATCAATAATGCCGTCATGATATTTTGTTGATGGAATTCTTGTTATAGTTGAAATTCCAGAAACATTCCAACCGAAACCAAGAATTCCATTACCAGCTTGGCTATTGTATACAATAGAAATCTGTGGCTCTATACCATTGATGCCAGAAGGTATCTGAATTGGTAACTGATAAGTTGCCCCACCTGTTAACGAAACAGATAGTTGACCTTCTGTAACTCCCACCTCTTGAGAACCACCTGTAGGCTGCCCGGGAGATGTATTTGAAAAATTTTGACCTGAAATAATTATCTGAGATAATAATAATAAAGAGAGAATTACTTTTTCCATAGCTGTTTTTCCTTTAATCATTAAATAGAATTATTTTTTTATAATCCTGAAACTTTCCGTTTGGCCATCTTGATATTTTGCAGTCAATAAGAATACGCCCGAACTATAATTATTAAATTGGACTGTATATTGGGAATTATTTTTAGTTGGTATTATTTTTTGCAAAATTTTTCCATCTATACTATAAACATTTATAGATGTTATTTTCGAGTTAATACTCTGTGTCCAGTCTAATATTAACTCATTTTCAACGGGATTTGGATAATACTGAAGGAAATTTCTAGTTATTTCTTGATCAATAGTAGTTTCTTGGGCAATAACCTCTTCTATTTCTTGAGGAATAGGTTCTTTTTCAAGTTTAGCAACAATAAAAAATCTGTTAGACTGATTTCCAGAAGAATCATAGCTAAAATTGATTATGTTTTGAGAGAATAAACTAAAATTAAACAATAAAATAATCGGAAGTACAATTAATTTCTTTTTCATAAGGGTGAAAATTTAATCTAAAGCTAAAACTTATTAAAGAAATAAAAAATAGCGAAAATGGGTATTTTAAAAAATCATGGTTTTCCATGATAAAAATATCTAATCATTAGTCTTATTCGCTAATTGCCCACACGCAGCATCGATGTCTTTACCTCTGCTACGACGCACATTTACAACAATTCTATTGGCTTCCAACGTTTTGATATACATATCGATGGATTCTGGCGGTGCTTGTTGAAATTCACCGTCATCAATAGCATTATATTCAATCAAATTTACCTTAGAAGGCACTTTTTTACAATAGGTCACTAATGCATCTACATCTTTTTGCTGATCATTAATACCTTTCCAAACCACATATTCAAAAGTGATTATCTTTTTCGTTTTAGCACACCAATAGTGTAAAGATTCTAAAAGTTCGGCTAGATTACTTTTTTCGTTAATTGGCATCATTTTAGAGCGTACCTCATCGATTGCAGAATGCAAAGAAACAGCTAAGTTAAATTTTACCTCATCATCTGCCATTTTTTTGATCATTTTCGGGATACCAACTGTTGAAAGTGTAATCCTTTTTGGTGACATCGCTAAACCTTCATCTGAAGTAATCTTATCAATGGATGCTAAAACATTCTTATAATTCAATAAAGGTTCTCCCATCCCCATAAACACAATATTTGATAATTTAATGTTATGATAAAATCTACTTTGTTGGTCTATAGTAACCACCTGATCATAAATCTCATCAGGATTTAAATTTCGCATACGCTTTAAACGAGCAGTAGCACAAAAGTTACAATCTAAACTACATCCTACTTGACTAGACACACAGGCTGTAGTTCTTGACTCAGTGGGTATTAATACCGATTCAACAATCAAACCATCATGTAATTTAATCGCATTTTTAATCGTTCCGTCATGAGATCGTTGCATCTGATCTACCTCAATATGATTGATCACAAAATTCTCATTAAGCATTGCTCTTGTTTCCTTAGAAACATTCGTCATATCGTCAAAAGAATGACTCGCTTTACTCCATAACCATTCATACACTTGATTTCCCCGAAACGCTTTATCGCCATTCCCAACAAAAAAATCTCGAAGTTGTTCTTTTGTTAAAGCGCGTATGTCTTTCTTCTCTATCATTATTGCAAAAGTAAAAAATCCTGCCGAGGCAGGACTTTTTAAAATCTTATAATCTAAATTATTATTTACTTAAAACTATTTTCTTTGTTAAACTCGCATTTCGGTCTATATCTGTAATTTTTACCAAATAAATACTATTTGGAAAAGTACTAATATCTATCGATTCTCCTTTTTGTAAAATACTTGATTTTAAATTCTGACCAAGTAAATTAAATACTTCGTATTTCAATTCGCCAACCTGATCGGCAATTGACACATTTATAACTCCACTTGTTGGATTAGGAAATAATGTTAAATTTTGCGCTAAAACTTCATCGTTCGTTGCCAATACATTTTTAAGTTCATCTAAAGTATCTGGGTTTAAACCTCCAGAATCTAGCCAGTCTTTAAGTCTATTTGATGATGATGAACCAGCATCCCATGAGGTAGCAAAACGACCATAATAATCATGCCTGTTGTTATCGTTTATACCTGAACAAGCTGCTAACCCCCCAAAAAGCTGCCCGATGATATGACCATTTTGATTAAACAAAGCTGATCCTGAGGAACCTCTTTCTGTAACCCCGATTTCCCAACCAGTAGTACTTCCTGATGTATTTCCATTATTATCAATAAATCCAGTAATATCCCAAGTTTGTCTACCAAATTGTGTTCTTTTTATAGCTCCTGTGTTGTCTCTACATACTTTCATGATGTCTCCTTGCGGATGATGAATACCTACTTCAAAAGTTGGATTATCATCTGTCTTATCCCATCCAGCATAAACAACATCCCAAGCATTTGGAATCGCACTATTTAATTCCAACAATAAAAAGTCAGAACCTGCTCTTCTTGCTTTTAATGTAGCGCCATTCATTGTCATATTTTGTGTAGCGTCAGGACTATTAGTAAAAGAAGCACATCTAGGGGTTGGGCTAATCCAATTAAAGCGCATTGTTGATAATGAAGGGTTTTTGATAGTTCCATTGTCATTATCGTAACAATGATTAGCCGTTAAAAAATAAGGCTTCTTGTCTTGAGAAGTATTATTTATTAAACTTCCTGTACAAACGAAAGTCCCAACTCCAGGGTCAGGAATAGTTATAAAAGCTACCGATTTTTTTAAAATATCCTTTTTCGCTTCAAAATCGTTTCCAATTGGGCAATCTACATCATGATTACAAGCTCCAGAATCATTCAATTCTTTTTTATTTCCAAAATAGCCTTTCTGATAATTATGACCAAGCCTATAACCATGCATAATATCCGATATCTCTAATCTTCCTTTACCTCGCACTTCTTTCGGCTCATGATATTCTATCCACAACTTATCTCCCATTACAAGCCAACTCCCTAATTGGTTTTCGTCATTATTATTAATACTTGTATAAGCTCCTTGTAAATCTGATCTATCATCGTTATATAGATATAAACTAGCTCCTTCAGGAATAAAAAACTTTTTAAATATAACACTTAAGTGTAGTGCCTCATCAGATTGAAAAGCAATTTTCCAAATCCTATCACCGTTGGGAAGTTCTATCCATCTATCACCATCATTTAATCCATAAGCTACATCATGTGAATAACTAATTCTATAGGGCTTCGTAATTTCTAAGGTAGCAGATTTGTCATCTTCAGCTTTTATCTTTTTAAGATCTAAAGATGGCAAATTAATAGCTTTAGTAGTAGATTTTTGAAGATTTAAACTCCAACTAAGAGGTTCTCCTTCATTAGTTACCTGAGACCAAACAATTACTGAAAACAAAAAGAAAGTAATTAAAAGTAGTTTTTTTATCATAATAAATCATTGTTTAAGATTGCTAAGTTAATTAAATAGTTAAACTATTTAATTAACAGTTTAAAATGGATTTTCCCTACCTTTTTAAAAAGAAAGAGGCTTTTAAAAAAGTGTCATTTTGAATGAAAATGAAAAATCTCAAAAAAAGCTAAAATCTATGATTTATAACAGAGATAAAGATTTTTCGACTCCACTCAAAAAGACAGTTAAATCACTTTGTTTCAGACAATGTTTTTTAATTAATTATTTTTAAGACAATATTATAATATCAACATCGCATCACCATAAGAATAAAAATTATATTTTTCTTTTATAGCTTCAGCATATGCTTCTTTCAAAAAATCATGCCCAGCAAAAGCAGCGGTCATCATCATCAATGTTGATTGTGGTGTGTGAAAGTTTGTGATCATACTATCTGCAATGCTAAAGTCATACGGAGGAAAAATAAATTTATTGGTCCATCCTTGAAACGGTTTTAACCTATTGTCAGCAGAAACTGAACTTTCTATAGTTCGCATCACCGTAGTACCCACCGCACAAACCTTTCTCTTATTGTTTAAGGCATTATTAATTGATTTTGCAGCAATTTCAGGTATATGAATCTCTTCAGAATCCATTTTATGCTTCGAAAGATCTTCAACCTCAACTGGGTTAAAAGTACCTAAACCAACATGCAATGTGACTTCTGTAAGATCTATTCCTTTAATTTCTAATCGCTTTAACAAATGCTTAGAAAAATGTAATCCAGCTGTTGGTGCAGCAACTGCTCCTTCGTGTTTAGCATAAATGGTTTGATAACGTTCTGCATCTTCAGGTTCTGTATCCCTTTTAATATATTTAGGTAATGGTGTCTCCCCTAATTCTTCTAATTTAGTTCTAAATTCTTCATAACTACCATCAAATAAAAATCTTAGCGTACGACCTCTTGACGTGGTATTGTCTATTACCTCAGCAACGAGATCATCATTTTCTCCAAAAAATAATTTATTACCTATTCTAATTTTACGAGCAGGATCTACTAAAACATCCCATAAACGACTTTCTTTATTTAACTCTCTCAATAAGAATACCTCTATACGCGCACCTGTCTTCTCCTTATTACCATACAAGCGTGCAGGAAAAACCTTCGTATTATTAAAGATCATGACATCACCTTCATCAAAATAATCTATTAAATCTTTAAACAATTTATGTTCAATTGTCTGTTCTTTTCGATTTAATACCATTAATCTTGCTTCATCTCTTACTTCTGAAGGATATTCAGCTAATAATTCTTCTGGTAGGTCAAATTTAAAATGTGATAATTTCATGGTTTCTTTATTACTTTTATGGCTGTTCTTAGAAAATGAGGGCAAATATACAATTTCACCATAGGCCTTGTCAAGTATTTTAGTGATTATTTAGAAATACTGTTTTATGATTAATTATCTTTGCTCGAAATTTCAAGTACATGGCGAATCAGGTCACTCCATATAAGGATAAAAGGTCTAAAAAAGAGCAAGTTGCTGAGATGTTTGATAATGTTTCTTACAAATATGATTTTTTAAATAGGCTACTTACTTTTGGTATTGATATAAAATGGCGAAAACTGGTGGTAAAAACAGTTGCTAAAAATAAGCCTGAGACAATTTTAGACATTGCTACTGGTACTGGTGATTTTGTTATTATGCTTGCCGATTTAAATCCGAAAAAAATTGTAGGTTTAGATCTTTCTCAAGGCATGCTTGACATAGGAATAAAAAAAGTAAAAAATAAGAATCTTGATTCGTTAATTGACATGATTCAAGGAGATTCTGAAAATCTTCCGTTTAAGGATAATTCTTTTGACGCTATTACTGTTGGGTTTGGCGTAAGAAACTTTGAAAATTTAGATAAGGGACTTTTAGAAATTTATAGGGTGTTAAAACCTAATGGTGTTTTTGTAGTTTTAGAAACTTCTCAACCTCAAGGATTTATAATGAAGCCTTTATTTAAATTTTATTCTAAATATATTATCCCTACGATAGGGAAATTGTTTTCTAAAGATAAAAGAGCCTATGATTATCTCCCTGAATCTGCAGCAAATTTCCCTTATGGGAAAAAGTTCAACAATATTTTGCAAAAAAATGGGTTTAAAGATATAGCTAACAAACCGCTAACTTTTGGAATCGCCTCAATGTATAAGGCAACTAAGTAATTTAATTAAATGAAACAATTTATCATCCCCTTCGTATTAGGTTGTTTACTGTTAGCTTCAAACAACGCACAAGCTCAAAAAAAAGATAGAATTATCCATAAAGAAAATATGGATAAAAAAAAGATTCAATTTGGATACTATTTAGGTCTTAACAAAAAAGGCTTTGAAATAAAATATGACAATACCAATGAAACTGCGGGATTAGTCCCTGAATATATTTTAGTAGATGAGTCTATAGGTTTTAACATTGGTTTATCTATTCAATATAGACTTACCGATAACATTGGAGTTCGTTTTGAACCTGGGTTATCTAGCAATACAAAAACCTTGATGTACGACCCAATTATTGGAGTTGATGGTTTTAGAAATGCGGGATTAGAACGAGAGATTTCTGGTACCTATTTGCGATTTCCGTTATTATTAAAACTTAGCACCAATCGCTTAGATAACATGCGTGCTTTTGTAATTGGTGGTGTTTCTTACGATTATAATTTTAGTAGTAATGAAAAAAATGCCGAAGATAACTTAAGCCGACAATTCAGAATGAAAACTAACAATTTTATGTATGAGATAGGTCTAGGAGTAGATTTATACCTGCCATATTTTAAATTTTCACCTTCTATTAGAGGAGTTTTTGCCATTAACAATGAAATAGTTCCAGATAATATAGCCTCACCTTATACTGAGCCAATAACTTATTTTGGGACTCGTGGTATTTTCTTGAATTTCACATTCGAATAGCTTTAATTTCTTCTAAATTCACTTAAAAGAATTGCAGTAGCTGTAGCAACATTTAAACTTTCTGTTTGTTGCAAATCACCATGCCTTGGTATTGTTATTCTATGATTAATATGAGCTTCAATTTGTTGAGTGATTCCATTTGCTTCACTACCCATAACTAAAACTCCTTCTCGTGATAAATTTGAATTATGAACATTATTACCATTCATTACAGCTCCGTAAATAGGTACTTCAACATCAGCTAAAAATTTATGTAAATCAGCGTATAGAATGTTTACTCTTGCCAATGAACCCATTGATGACTGTACAACTTTCGAATTATAACAGTCAACCGTATTCTTTGAACAAACCAACTGCTTCACACCGAACCAATCACATAATCTAATTATCGTTCCCAAATTACCAGGATCATTCACTCCATCTAATACTACTATTAATCCTTTAAATTGAATAGTTTTTTCTTCTGGTATTTCAAATATTCCTAAAACTTTATTGGGTGTTTTTAAAGAACTAATTTTATTGAGTTCTTTTTCAGAGATTATAGTTACTTCATTATTTTCTGTTAGAGGAGAATAGGCATCAGTATAGTAAATAGAAACTGCTTTTAATGTAGAATTTAATAGCTCATTGACAACTTTTACTCCTTCGGCTATGAATAGCCCATGTTTATTTCGGTATTTTTTTTGATGTAAACTATTGATAAGTTTTAATTGGCTTTTGCTTAGCATATAAATAGTAGTACTTTTGAAACTATCAAAAAAATCATTTCAATTTAAAGTAACGTTTGTATTATCATTATAGATATTTTTGCTACTTTACTAAACTTAAAAAGTGCTTAGACTTGTTTAATAATTACACGAAAATAGTATTATTTATTTTAATAATAATTGTGCTTATTTCATGTAACGCTACAAAGCATGTTGCCAGTGGCGAATATCTTTTAGAGAGAAATACCGTGTTGGTAAATGATAAAAAAGAGTCTTCTCCCGAAGTTTTAAGCTATTTACAACAGCGACCTAATCAAAAAGTATTAGGAATTCCTTTTTCATTACATCTTTACAATTGGGGAAATCCCGATACAATTGCAGCATTATGGCCTGAGACTGCTCCGAAGTTTAAAAAATGGTTTTCGAAAAACTTTTCCGAAAAACAATACGATGCATTGAAGAGAAGCTCTATCGGATTTAATAAATGGAAATTAAAAAGCGGAAATGCTCCAGTAATTTCAGATTCTGTAAAAACAAAAAGATCTGTAGATGCTTTAAAGAGCTACTATTTTTTTAACGGATATAGAGATGCCTCGGTAAATTATAATGAACAAAAAAAAGACAGTAACCGTGTAAGTGTTACGTATAATGTCACTACGGGTAATCCTTATTTTCTAGATTCAATTTTTAATGACATTCAATCACCAGTTTTAGATTCCCTTTATAAACTTGAAAAGAAGAAGTCTTTCATTAAAAAAGGAGCACAGTTTAGATCGAAAAACTTCGAAAAAGAAGAAGATCGATTAATAACACTTTTTAGAAATTCGGGTGTCTATAAATTTGGCAAAAATAGCATCCGTTTTACGGCAGACACCTCCAATATTGCAGAACATAAATATGATATCTTAATGACAATTCCGAATCGTCGGTCTTCTGTAAATGATAGTATTATCGAAACTCCTTATAAAATTCAAAAAATAAAGACTGTTAATGTATTTACTAATTTCTCCTTTCAAAATAAAGATATTCCTGTAAAAGACTCAGCTATTTACAACGGTATCAATTTTTATTCAACTGATGCGTTACGGTATAATGCAAAATTTTTATCGAATGCTATTATCATAGAACCTAACAAGATTTATAAAGATACCGATAGAGACTTAACCCGTAAATATCTTCGAGAATTAGAAAATTTTAAAGCCTCAATCGATATTCAATATAAAGAAGACGAAGATGAGTCGTTAACTGCTAATATTTTCTTATCGCCTTTAAAAAAATATTCTTTAGCTTGGGATGCAGACTTTACCACGTCGAGTAATAAACCTTTTGGTATTTTAGGTAAGTTTTCATTTTTAAATAGAAATGTGTTTAAAGGTGCTGAAATATTTGAACTTTCATTTCAAGGTTCTTTTATCAATACAGCTATCGGAAGTTCAAATAACGAATCATTTTTTAATGCTCTAGAAATAGGTACTACTGCTTCTTTACGGATTCCGAGAATATTATTTCCTATAAATACAGAAAGTATTATCCCTAAGCGAATGGCTCCAAAAACGAATATAAGTTTCGCACTAGGTTTTCAAGAGAATTTCGGATTAGACAGACGAAACATTACAGGAAGCCTAGATTATTCTTGGCAGAGTTCCTTGAAGTCAAGCCATAAGTTTGAATTGTTGAATCTTCAATATATTAATAACAGAAGAGTTGAAAATTATTTTACTGTTTATCAATCTGAACTTGCTAAATTAAATCGAATTGCTTTTAATACTGATGACCCTGAATTTAATTTAATTCCTCCTCCTGCAGACTTAGCTGATGGAGGAGAAATTGACTCTTCTGAAGGAGTTGACTATATTAATTACGTAATTAACAATCCTGATACTGATTTTTCAATCACGCAACCAAGAGAATTTAATTTCATTAACAACGTCAATAAACAAAGAGAAATTTTAATCGAAGATTTTTTAGTTCCTGTAATTTCTTATGCTTATAGCTATAACAACAGAGAAAATTTTAAAGATAATAGTTTCTCTACCTTTACAGGAAGATTGATTTCGGCAGGTAGTTTAACGACAGCTTTTGTAAATAAAACCAATGAGAATGGCAGAAAAGTACTGTTTGGGTTACCCGTTGCCCAGTATATAAAAACAGAAATAGAGCATAAAAAATATTGGTCATTTAATGAAAATAGTTCGCTTGTACTCAGAAATTTTATAGGAGCTGCTATCCCGTTTGGTAATTCAATCGATATTCCATTTAGTAGAAGTTATAGAGCAGGAGGATCAAACGATATTCGTGCTTGGCGAACTTTTGAATTGGGGCGTGGTTCAGAGGATAGTGATTTAGAATTTAATGTAGGGAGTTTAAAATTTACATCAAATTTAGAATATCGCTTCAAGTTAATTAATAGCCTAAACGCAGCATTTTTTATAGATGCAGGTAATATTTGGGACATATCAAGAACAAATATAGCATCATCTGAAGCAAAATTTACTGGATTTAATTCTCTGAAAGACATCGCGGTTGGGTCGGGTGTTGGTGCTCGATATGATTTTAGTTTTTTGATTTTTAGATTAGATCTTGGTTTTAAAACCTATGAACCTTATTTACAATCTAATAATAAGTGGTTCAAAAATTATAATTTTAAAAATTCGGTGTTAAACATTGGTATAAATTATCCTTTCTAACATTTTTACTCACGATAACGATTTCTTGTTTTTTTTAAATTCCGTAATTTTAATTTAGTAATTTTGACATTCATAAAAATCCACATAAATTATGACAAGTACTATTAAAGCTGGTATAGCTACTGGTAATGAAGTTCAAGAGATATTCAAACTTGCTAAAGAGAAAGGTTTTGCCTTGCCTGCTGTAAATGTAATTGGATCTAGTTCTATCAATGGTGTTTTAGAAACAGCTGCAGAACTGAATTCACCCGTAATTATTCAATTTTCTAATGGAGGTGCCCAGTTTAATGCTGGAAAGGGCTTGTCTAACGAAGGGCAAAAAGCGGCAATCGCTGGAGCAATCGCTGGAGCTAAACATGTACATTTAATGGCTGAAGCTTACGACGTACCTGTGATTTTACATACAGATCACTGTGCAAAGAAACTTTTACCTTGGATTGATGGATTATTAGATGCAAGTGAAAAACATTTTGCCGAAACGGGTAAGCCATTATACAGTTCTCACATGATCGATCTTTCTGAAGAGCCTATAGAAGAAAATATCGAAATTTGTAAAACATACCTCGAACGTATGAGTAAAATGGGTATGACTTTAGAAATCGAATTAGGTATTACAGGAGGAGAAGAAGATGGCGTTGATAATACAGACGTAGATGATTCAAAATTATATACCCAACCCGAAGAAGTTGCTTATGCTTACGAAGAACTTAGCAAAATAAGCCCTCGATTTACAGTTGCGGCTGCGTTTGGTAATGTGCATGGTGTTTACAAACCCGGAAATGTTAAATTAACACCAAAAATCTTAAAAAATTCGCAAGAATATATTTCGAAAAAGTATCACGTTGAGCATAATCATATAGATTTTGTTTTTCATGGCGGATCAGGTTCAACTTTAGAAGAAATTCGCGAAGCCATAGGATATGGGGTAATAAAAATGAATATTGATACCGATCTTCAATACGGTTTTATGACGGGTATTAGAGACTATATGGCTGAAAAAAATGCTTATCTACAAACTCAGATTGGTAATCCTGATGGAGATGATGTACCAAACAAAAAGTACTATGACCCTAGAAAATGGTTACGAGAAGGAGAATTGACTTTTAAAGCGCGCTTAAAACAAGCTTTTGAAGATTTAAATAATGTAAATACTTTATAATACTAAAATATTGGAGGATATGTCAGCTTGGTTTAAGAGAAAAGATAAAGGAATTCAAACTCCTACTGAAGAAAAAAAAGATGTTCCTAAAGGACTGTGGTATAAAACTCCCAGTGGTAAAATAGTTGATACTGAAGAATTAAAGGAAAATCATTACGTAAGTCCTGAAGATGGTTATCATGTAAGAATAGGAAGTAATGAATATTTCGAAATACTATTTGATGAAAACAAGTATAAAGAGCTTGATGCGAATATTACTGCAAAAGATCCTTTAAAGTTTGTTGATACTAAAAAATATACTGATAGACTTAAAGATGCTCAAGAGAAATCGAAACTTAAAGATGCTGTTCGTACAGCTGTAGGAAAGTCTCTAGGCAAAGATTTGGTTATTGCCTGTATGGATTTCTCTTTTATTGGCGGATCGATGGGTAGTGTTGTAGGTGAAAAAATTGCAAGAGCAATCGATCACTCTATAAAAAAGAAAATTCCCTTTTTAATGATCTCAAAATCTGGAGGTGCACGTATGCAAGAGGCCTCGTTATCATTAATGCAATTGGTAAAAACCTCAGCTAAATTAGCACAGCTTGCTGAAACTAAAGTACCTTATATTTCTCTTTGTACTGACCCTACTACTGGTGGAACGACTGCATCATATGCAATGCTGGGTGATATTAATATTGCTGAACCTAATGCTTTGGTTGCCTTCGCTGGACCAAGAGTAGTAAGAGATACCGTAGGTAAAGATTTACCCGAAGGTTTTCAGCGTTCTGAATTTGTATTAGAACATGGTTTTTTAGATAAAATTATTGAAAGAAAAGATTTAAAAAAACAAATAAATCTTTATATAGATTTGATTGAAAATAATGCTGTAAGAGCATAATAAAAAAAGCCACATAAATGTGGCTTTTTTTATTCCTTTTTTAACTATTAAGGCAATTTTACTGGGCTTATATGAAATTTGCTCAAGTGTATTTCACACTCTGTATCGCCTATTGTTACTATAGCTAAATCATCACAGTCTTTATTACCATAATCTAACAAGCCTGTAGTGCCATTTTTGGTAATTTCAGCAATACCGCTCACAATAAACTTGCACGCTAATTCTCTTCGTAAAGGTTCAATAATAGTTCCCGAATGTTCATTACCTGCTCTGTTAATGAATGTCCAATTCCCAGTAATTAAGAATACATTATCTGCCCAAATTCCATTACCAACACCTTCAATCCATTCTCTTGTTCGTGTTCCTACCGAAGAAGCATATGTTGCATCTGGCCACGTTAATTTTAAGTCTGCAGTGACCGTAGATTGTGGATTTCCATTCTCATTATTTCGAAGTCTCAGTATCGTTAAACTTCCTTCAGCATGTTTGTCATTAAAATAAAATCCATCAAAAGAAACAGCAATGCTTTTTGAGCCAGCAGCAGGATCTTTTTCATATTCCATAATAATCTTACCCACAGCAACATTCCCATTACGCAGTTCACATCCTTCACCAAAATCAACAGTAACTGTTTTCATGTTTTGTTCTAAAACAATGGTAATTGTGGCACAATCAGGTATAAATCTACCAGCTTCAGAGTTTTTATTTGCCGAATTAAACTCTTCATTAAAATAAACATCTTCAACAATAGTATTTACACCATCAGATACATAATCAATCTCAGAGAATGTTTCTAAACTCTTTTGATCAACTAATTCGCTATTGTCTATAGAACTTTCACTATCACAACCAGTAAAGGTTACACTTAAAATAGCAATTAGCAATACGCTTAATAATAGCTTTTGTTTTTTCATTACATAAATTTTATAGTTCTGCTTCTTTGACTGTAAAAACTGAAAAAGGTTTAAAAATTATAAAAACAGTAAAGCTATGTTAATCAAAATAATAGTTATATCTTTGCCGCTCGATTTAGAAATCGGTACATAAAAATTATTAATAAATTAATGTTAGCATGTATTTAACAACAGAAAAAAAACAAGAGATTTTCAAAAAGCACGGAAAATCTGAAAAAGATACAGGTTCTACAGAAGGGCAAGTAGCTTTATTTACACACAGAATCAATCACCTAACCGAGCATCTAAAGAAGAACCGTAAAGATTTTAATACTGAGCGTTCTTTAGTAAAATTAGTAGGTAAGCGTCGTAGCTTACTTGACTATTTAAAAGGAAAAGATATTGAAAAATATCGTGCTCTTATTAAAGAATTAGGTATTAGAAAATAACAAAGAGAGGCTTCATGCCTCTTTTTTATTTTAAATAAGTTACAATGTCATTACGAGGAATGTAACTAGCCTGCGTTGAGTGCAGTCGAAACGTGGTAATCTCTTCCAAAAGAAACAGATTGCCTCATCACGCCAAAAGCGTGATTCGCAATGACAATAAAAGAAGCTAATTACAGTTTTTCATTGGTCATAATACAACAACTACAACACAACAACCAATGTTTAATTAGAATTAAAATTTATGATTCCAAAAACTTTTAGAGAGGTAATTAAACTCTCAGACGGACGAGAGATTTCTCTTGAAACCGGAAAACTAGCCAAGCAAGCGCATGGTTCGGTTGTTGTTCAATCTGGAAAATGTATGTTATTATGTACAGTAGTTTCCAATTACAAACAGGCAGATGTTGATTTTTTACCATTAACGGTAGATTATCGCGAAAAATTTGCCGCTGCAGGTCGTTATCCTGGCGGTTTTTTTAAAAGAGAAGCAAGGCCTAGTGATGGTGAAGTATTAACGATGCGTTTAGTAGATCGCGTTTTACGTCCTTTATTCCCTAAAGATTATCACAGTGAAACACAAGTGATGATTCAATTGATGTCTCATGACGATGATGTAATGCCAGATGCAATGGCTGGATTAGCTGCTTCTGCTGCAATTCAATTATCAGATTTTCCTTTTGAATGTCCAATTTCTGAAGTACGAGTTGGCCGTATTAATGGAGAATTCGTTATCAACCCAACAAGAGCTCAATTAGAAGAATCTGACATTGATATGATGATTGGTGCTTCTGCTGATTCTGTGATGATGGTAGAAGGTGAAATGGATGAGATTTCTGAAGAAGAAATGACTGAAGCTATTAAAGCTGCGCATGAAGCTATTAAAGAACAATGTGCAGCACAAGTACGTTTGGCTGAGGCTTTCGGTAAAAAAGAAGTACGTGAATACGACCCAGAAAGAGAAGATGAAGATCTAGCGAAGAAAATTCATGAGATGGCATATGATAAAGTGTATGCTATTGCAAAAGCAGGTTCTGCGAAACATGAAAGAAGTGCCGCATTTTCTGAAATTAAAGAAGAAATCAAAGCTACTTTTTCTGAAGAAGAGCAAGAAGATCTTGGTGATTTAATCTCTAAATATTATTACAAGGCCGAAAAAGAGGCTATTCGTGATCTAACCTTAAATGAAGGTTTGCGTCTTGATGGGCGTAAGACTGATGAGATTAGACCTATTTGGTGTGAGATTGATTACTTACCATCTACGCATGGTTCTGCAATCTTTACGCGAGGTGAAACCCAAGCGTTAGCAACCGTAACATTAGGAACCTCTAGAGAAGCGAATCAGATAGATATGCCGTCTTATGAAGGTGAAGAGCGTTTCTATTTACACTATAACTTCCCTCCTTTTTCAACTGGTGAGGCTAGACCCATTCGTGGAACGTCTCGTCGTGAAGTAGGACATGGTAATTTAGCACAACGTGCTTTAAAAGGTATGGTTCCTGAGGATTGTCCTTATACCGTAAGAGTTGTATCTGAAGTATTAGAATCTAATGGTTCTTCTTCTATGGCAACCGTATGTTCTGGCACCATGGCTTTAATGGATGCTGGTGTACAATTAAAGAAACCTGTTTCTGGTATCGCTATGGGATTAATTTCTGATGCAGATTCTGGAAAATATGCTGTATTATCTGACATTTTAGGTGATGAAGATCATTTAGGTGATATGGATTTTAAAGTAACAGGTACTGCAGATGGTATTACTGCTTGTCAAATGGATATTAAAGTAAAAGGATTATCATACGAGATTTTAGTGAATGCACTAAAACAAGCTCGTGAGGGTCGTTTGCATATCTTAGAGAAGCTAACCGATACGATTTCTGCTCCAAATGCAGATGTCAAAGAACATGCACCAACAATGGTTACAAGACGTATTCCTAACGAATTTATTGGAGCTTTGATTGGTCCTGGTGGAAAAGTAATTCAAGAATTACAAAAGGAAACTGAGACCACTATTGTAATTAATGAAGATCCTGTAACAGAAGAAGGAATCGTTGAAGTCTTGGGTGTTGGTAGTAAAGGTATTGATATGGTTATGGCCAAGATAGATTCTTTATTATTTAAACCAGAAGTTGGTAGCGTTTATGAAGTAAAAGTTATTAAGATGCTCGATTTTGGTGCCGTTGTAGAATATGTAGATGCACCAGGTAATGAAGTATTATTGCATGTTAGTGAATTGGCATGGGAGCGTACAGAAAATGTTTCTGATGTAGTAAACATGGGTGATGTTTTTGATGTAAAATACTTTGGAATAGACAAACGTACTCGCAAAGAAAAAGTGTCTAGAAAAGCTATTTTACCAAAACCAGAAGGTTATGTAGAAAGACCTCCTAGAGATAATAATAGAAGTAACGGTCGCGATAATCGTGGAAGAGACAATCGTAGAGACGATAGAAGGAGAGAACATAAGAGAGATTAATAAAACTTAACTCTTTTTCGAAGACAAAACACCGATCAAGTTAATTTGATCGGTGTTTTTATTTCATAAATACAGTACTATTAAAGCTTGTATTATGTAAAAAGGAAGCCCCTCAATTGAGGGGCTCTTTTGATAAATCAATCTTTACTCTTCAATAATATGATTGAAATATCTAGAAAAATAGTTTTAAAAAAGATTACGTCGCTAAACTATTTTTCGTAAACCATAAATTTAGCATTGCTTTTGATGATATCAAAATTAATTTTTAATTTCTATAATATTGTTATTCACATCTTTAATAGGAATTATTAACTTTTCACTTTCTGTTTTAAGTATCAAACTAATATTATCTATCGATTCTACAACTCCTTCTTTGTCGTCAATTTTAATTTTCATGCCCTGAGTTATATTCTTTCGAGAATAGAACCCAAACAATAAACGCTCAATAATATCTTTTGATCCTAACCCAAAAGCAATCGTAAATACTAGTAATAAAGATCCAAATATTAATGTGAGATTGTTTGTAATGATTTCTGTATCAATTTTAGCTTGATTTAGGGCGGTGACACTTACCATAATCGTAATTGCAAGAAAAACAATACTACCAATCACATTACCACCAGAAATGTTGATTGCCTTAAAAGTAGAGACAATGGCATTTTTAACCATATTCGCAAGAAAAACACCAACCATAAAAATAGCTACAGCAGTAAAAAGATTTGGTAAATACGCTATAATCGTTGCAATACCTTCAGATAACATTTTAATACCAAGAACCTCAGATGCAGCTATTAATATAAATAACCTCAGTATCCATTTTACTATTTTTATAAATGTATCAGACAAATCAAAACCAATGTTTCTGAACATATCAATCTCTTTGATTTTATCTTCTAACTTATCAACTTTAGCATTAGAAAGAATTTTCTTTAATATTCTAGTTACAATTTTTATAACAAGCCACCCTACAATAAGAATTGCAATAAGAGCTATTAATTTTGGAAAAAATGCAACTATACTTTGCCATATATCTTTAAAAAAAGAAAAGTCTATTTGGTCTAATTGTAATTTCATTGTTGTTAGTTTATTTAGTCGTTGCTCGTATTATTTTTATTCTTATTCATCCGTAAAAGGTTATCAATGGTTTCAGGATATTTAATTGCCATCAAGTCTGCAATATCTATTGCCAGTTTAATAGTAGAAACATCTGCCATTACCTTATCTTTCAGCTTTTCTGGAAGCTCCTCCTGATGTAATATCTGTTTAAAAGGGTTCTCCATATTATAGGCTTTTGTAAATTTTCATTACTTTTTCTTTTGCACGCTTTAAGCGCATTTTTACAGCACTCTCGCCAATACCCAAAACTTCTTTAATGTCTTTAATAGACAGATCGTCTTGGTATTTCATTAACAATATCATTTTATCTTTAGAATCTATAACTGATAAAGCTTTTTGCAATTTTTCAGCTTTAAGCTGAAAAATATCATCATCAGAAATTTCATCTATAACAGATACATTTTTCTCAACAATTTCGTCATCTACTTTTTCTTTATTCTTATACGAATTACGTTGCACATAATTCACACAAAAATTATAGGTAAATGAATACAACCACGTAGAAAATTTTGAAGTTCCTTTAAATGTATTTAACTTAACAAACAGCTTAATAAAGATATCATGAGTCAGATCTTCTGCCTCCATTTTGCTCTTAGCAAAGCTTAAACATTTATTAAATACTGTAGCTGCATACCTATCATACAGCTCAGCAAATAATTGGCTGTCTTTTGTTACTACAATTTCTTTTACCAAATCTTCATCACTTAATTGATGAGTTTTGTTAAGGGTCTTCAATCTAATCGAGGGTGTTTATTTTTGATAAGACACATTGGGTTATAAAAAGTCACTTTCAAGCATACTAAAATAAAAAAACAACGTTTTTGTAACATAATATAAACTTACTACGTATATATAAGTACGCAACGAGTTTAAAGCTAAGTATTAATATAAAACGATTATATGAGACAACTTAAAATTACTAAACAAGTTACTAACAGAGAAACTGCCTCGCTAGACAAGTATTTGCAAGAAATTGGTAAGGTTGACTTAATTACTGCCGATCAAGAAGTTGAGCTAGCTCAACGTATCAAAGCTGGTGATCAAGTAGCCTTAGAAAGGTTAACAAAAGCAAATTTAAGATTCGTGGTTTCTGTGGCTAAACAATATCAAAATCAAGGGTTAACATTACCTGATTTGATAAACGAAGGTAACTTGGGGTTAATCAAAGCTGCAAAACGTTTTGATGAAACTCGTGGTTTTAAATTTATTTCGTATGCTGTTTGGTGGATTCGTCAATCTATTTTGCAAGCGTTAGCTGAGCAATCTCGTATAGTACGTTTGCCATTAAATAAAATTGGGTCGATTAACAAGATCAATAAGATGTTTGCTCGCTTAGAGCAAGAAAACGAAAGACCTCCTTCTGCTGAAGAGATTGCTAAAGAATTAGACATGACCGTAAACGATGTAAAAGAGTCTATGAAAAACTCTGGTCGTCATGTATCTATGGATGCTCCGTTGATTGAAGGTGAAGATTCAAATCTATATGATGTATTACGTTCTGGTGAATCTCCAAATCCTGATAAAAAATTATTACACGAATCACTTAAAGTAGAAATTGAGCGTGCTTTAGAAACATTAACACCTCGTGAAGCTGATGTTGTAATGTTATATTTTGGTTTAGGTGATCAACACCCAATGACTTTAGAAGAAATTGGTGAGACATTTGATTTAACACGTGAGCGCGTGCGTCAAATCAAAGAAAAAGCAATACGAAGATTAAAGCATACGTCTAGAAGTAAAATTTTAAGAACTTATTTAGGTTAAGAACCTAGTATTTTATAATTTTATCACATTATGAGTAGTCAAGAACTATTCGTTTTTTGATTAATGAATGGAAAACTCTCAACATTATTGAGAGTTTTCTTTTTTATTTAATGTCATTACAAACGTAGTGAAGTAATCCCATTTTTTGATAATAAGATTGCTTCGTCATTTCATTCCTCGCAATGACGAAAAAAAGTATATTTGCTCAAATCTTAATCTCAATATTTTAAGCATGTCTCATTTAGTTGCTCCTTCTATGCTAGCCGCCGATTTCGGCAACCTTCAACGTGATACTGAACTCGTTAATAATAGTGATGCCGATTGGTTTCATATTGATGTGATGGACGGTCATTTTGTACCCAATATCTCTTATGGAATGCCTGTTATTAAAGCCATAAAGAAGCATGCTACAAAACCTTTAGATGTACATTTAATGATCGAAAAGCCCGAGCGTTACATTGAAGAGTTCGCTAAATGCGGAGCTGATATTATAACTGTACATTACGAATCAACAGTTCATTTACATAGAACACTTACACAAATTGAAAATGCCGGTTGTAAAGCTGGGGTAGTACTTAACCTAACAACTCCTGTTTCTGTTTTAGAGGATATTTTACCAAAATGTTATATGGTTTTACTAATGTCTATTAATCCTGGGTTTGGTGGACAAAAATTCGAAGATATTACATATGATAGAGTAAAAAAACTTAGAAAAATGATCGACGATCGAGGTTTGGATACACTTATTGAAATAGATGGTGGCGTTAATGACCAAAACTTACCAAAATTAAAAGAAGCTGGTGCGAATGTATTTGTAGCGGGTAGTTTTGTGTTTAAAAGTGAGAATCCTACACAAACGATTGCTAATTTGAAGCAAGTTTAAGATCCTTTACAACTAATTGTAAGGTTGTTTTCTCATTCCAGGTGTTTTCATCGATACTAAAAACACAGTCAAAAGGTTTTTTGTCACTAATTTCCTTATAGAATTTACCCAAACCGAAACCAATTGCATTAAAGCTATAGTTGCCGTCACTTATCGTTAATTTTAAATGACTCTCATCTGTACCTACGGCTCGCGCATAGCCTGTATCAACTACATTTTTTAGTAAAAAAACAGGCTTCATGTTTTGAGGCCCAAAAGGAGCAAGTTGTTTTAAAATTCTATAAAATTTTGATGTAATATCAGCTAATTGTATTTCAGCATCTATTTTAATTTCAGGAACACGTGATTCTTCAGGAATTGTTTCTTGTACTACTTTTTCAAAACGCTCTTTAAATGCCTTATAGTTTTCTGGTAATAGCGTTAATCCTGCTGCATATTTATGACCTCCAAACTGTTCGATATGCTCAGAGCAAGCATTCAAAGCGTTATACACATCAAATCCTGATATAGAACGAGCAGAAGCAGCCAATTTTTCACCATTTTTAGTAAACACTAAAGTAGGTCGATAATAAGTTTCTATTAAACGAGAAGCGACTATACCAATGACACCTTTATGCCAATGTTCATCATACACCACAGTGGTAAACTTATCTTCTTCGTGATTTTTTTTAATTTGTGTTAATGCTTCTGCAGTAATTTGTGCGTCTAATTCTCTACGACTTGAATTAAAGATTTCAATCGCTTCTGCAAACTGTAAGGCTTGCTCAAAATCTTTCTCAACAAGTAGCTCAACAGCATGATTACCATGTTTCATTCTACCTGCTGCATTAATACGAGGAGCTATTATAAAAACGACATCGGTAATGGTAAGTTCTGGTTTATTTAACTGATTGATAATTGCTTTTATACCCATTCTCGGATTTGAATTAATTTGTTGTAATCCGTAATAGGTTAAGATTCTGTTTTCTCCTGTAATAGGAACGATATCCGCAGCAATCGCTGTAGCAACTAAATCTAAATAGGGTTTGAGATCATTTATAGTTTGTCCTTTTCGGGAAGCCAAAGCTTGTATGAGTTTAAATCCCACGCCGCATCCACATAGCTCATCATACGGATAGGTACAATCTTCTCGTTTAGGATCTAAAATAGCTACTGCTTTCGGCAATTCAATTTCAGGTCGATGGTGATCGCAAATAATAAAATCAACGCCTTTTTCCTTTGCATACGCTACTTTATCAATTGCTTTAATACCACAGTCTAAAGCTATGATTAATGAAAAATGATTATCAGAAGCAAAATCAATTCCTTGATACGATACTCCATACCCTTCATCGTATCGATCAGGTATATACGTTGCTACATTGGGGTAATATGATGTTAAATATGTTGATACCAATGATACTGCCGTAGTACCATCAACATCGTAATCTCCATATACTAATACGTTTTCATTATTTTCGATCGCAAGTTCGATCCTAGAAACAGCTTTCTGCATGTCTTGCATCAAAAAAGGATCATGCAATTCTTCTAACGAAGGACGAAAAAACACTTTAGCATCCGTAAAAGTTTCAATACCTCTTTGAACCAAAAGTTTCGCAATCGTTTTATCAATAGATAACTCTTGAGAAATTTTTTCTACTTTTTCTTTCGGTGGCGTTTTTTTAAGTGTCCAACGCATACTTATTTTTCATGCAAATAAACATTCACCATAACATCAGCAAACTCTTTAAACATCGCCATCACTCCACAATATTTTTCGATCGACAGGTCAACGATTTTTTGCAATTTATCTTTATCTAAATCCTTTCCATAAAAATGAAAATTCATTGCCACTTTATGATAGTATTTCGGGTGCTCATCAGTCAATTCAGCTTCCACATCTATATTGAAACCCTCGACATCAACTCTCATTTTTTTTATCAAGGATGCTACATCTAAACCAGAACATCCTCCTAGGGCTGTTAACATTAATGCTTTAGGTGTATATGTTTTCTCTTTAGCATCACTCCCATCATTTATAAATAGTTTATTGCCCGTTGGGTTTTCAGATTCTAATAACATGCCGCTTTTCCATACGGTATTTACTTTATTTGTCATTTAGTATTGTAATTAAAGTTTGTAAATCTTGTTTGGTATGATTAGACGTAATAACGATTCTATTCATACGTTTTTTATACGTTGGGTATTCAAAACTAGTAATAACTATTTGTTCTTTTAATAGTTTTTCAAAGATAGTAGTACTGTCTATATAAATTACTGGATAATTACTATTGAATTTATAGTTTGATGTTACATCTAAGTTACTTGTCACAAAATCAAGGTTCTCTTGTAATCTTTCTCTTTGCCTACTATATAATTCTTTGCTCTCAATATATGTCGCTAAATACCCTGGACTTGCACCCGAAGAAGATGTAAAGGTTACCGTTTCTTTTATCTTTTGTATAAACCCTTTATCTGACGCTACAATACCTCCTGCAATGCCTAACGCTTTTCCTAAAGAAGAAGTGATAATCAGTCGCTCAATATTCTTATTATCTATCATTGTTCCCAAACCACTTCCTTGTTCGCCAATTAATCCCAAGCTATGAGATTCGTCTATTAATAAGGTAATTTTAATTGCTTTCGAAATTTTATCGAGAAAAGCAAAATCTGTTGGAGTAACTTCTCCCGACAACATTGTATCAGCTGTAATTACTATTCGCTGACTTTTTTTGTTTTTTATTTTAGGATGTAATTCATTATTAACAAATAAAAGATTACTTTTTTTTGATATTATGGCTGGATGTGTTTTCGAATAATGAAAAAAATCATAACCTTCATCTTCTAATACTTCTATTGCTAGTTTTCCTGCTAAAGTGCCCGATGATGTACTCGCAACAGCTTCCTTTTTTAGAAAAGAAGCAAAATAGGTTTCGAATTGATCATATATATCAAGAATAACATTTGCATTTCTCGAACTTCCATAAAAAGAACCCCATTGTCGTATCTTGTTTTGTAAAATATCTTGAAATCCTACATTTATAGCTAATCCTAAATACGAAGTACCTCCAAAATACAAGAATTCCGATCCATTTACTATAATTTTTCTGTCTGGAAACTGATGTACTCGCATAACTTACTTTAGAATGGCTCCAATACCATTTCGATTACTATAAAATACATCACCATTCTCTATGGCCACACCAGTAGCGACATCATTAGAAATTAGTAATGCTCCGTCCATATCTACATAATCTAATAAGGGTAAAAGATGAGCGATCGCAGAGATTCCTACTGAAGATTCTGTCATACATCCAACCATGGTTTTCATCTTTAATTTTCGAGCTTTTTCTAACATTCGTTTTCCAGGGGTGAGCCCACCACATTTCACCAATTTCACATTTACGCCATGAAAATGATCGTAGCACTTGTCAATATCTTCTTCTACCTGGCAACTTTCATCGGCAATGATCGGTAATACAGATTTTTTAAAAACCTCTTTATGTCCTTTCCAATCATTAGCTTCTAATGGTTGCTCAATAAATTCTACACCTAATTTTTTAAGCGCTATAGAATTTGCAATTGTCTCATCTACAGACCAACCACAATTCGCATCTACTCTAAAAATTGCGTCGGTATGTTTTCTAAGTTCAGTTATAATTTCAATGTCATTAGTTGTACCTAGTTTAATTTTATAAATAGGCCAAGGTTGTTCCTTTAATTTTTCTATCATTTTTTTTACTGAAGCTATTCCGATAGTAAAATTAGTTTTAGGGTTTTTGGTTATATCTAAATTCCAATACTCATATAATTTCTTATTAATTCTTTTTGAGTATAAATCATGGTAAGCAATGTCTAAAGCACAAAGTGCGAACATATTTTCTTTAAAATATGGATATAATGTTATAAAAAACTCTTGCGGGTCTAAACCATCACAGTTTTTTATAACATTAGCAACGTTTTCAATATCATTTTTCATTTTTTCGACTGTAATTCCGTAATACGGATTCGCAGTTGCTTCTCCTAATCCAGAAATAGTATTATCTTTCAATTCAACAATTAAAGTCGATTGTGTATCGTGTGATTCACGAGAAATGGTAAACGTATGTGTTAATTTTAAATCAAACGCTCTGAGAATTAGTTCCATAATAATAAGACTGATTAGCTATGATTAAAAATACTAAAATTATATCTTTGAAATCTTTAAAAATGTAAAATATGCCTTTAGTAACTCCACTAGATCCCAATCATGACGCTGAAACCAAAAAATTAGCTGATTTTTATAATGAGACACTTGGTTTTTGCCCAAATTCTGTATTAACTATGCAACGTAGGCCTGATATTTCAAAGGCATTTATTAATCTTAACAAAGCCGTCATGGCAAATCAAGGTCGCGTAACATCTGCGCTAAAGCGGATGATCGCTTGGGTGAGTAGCAATGCAACAGGTTGCCGCTATTGCCAAGCACACGCCATCCGTGCTGCAGAACGCTATGGTGCTGAACAAGAGCAGTTAGATAATATCTGGGAATACAGAACGCATCCTGCTTTTTCTGAAGCTGAACGTGCTGCCTTAGATTTCTCGTTAGCTGCTTCTGGTGTGCCGAATGCTGTAGATGAAGAACTAAAAAAACGCTTATATGAGCATTGGAATGAAGGTGAAATTGTAGAAATGTTAGGTGTTATTGCTTTATTCGGTTATTTAAATCGATGGAATGACTCTATGGGAACCTCAATTGAAGATGGCGCTGTAGAAAGTGGTGAGCAATATCTAGGAAAACATGGCTGGAATAAAGGAAAGCATAGTTAGACAATAGATGTTAGACCGCTTCGCTTTTAGATAATAGAGAACCTTGCAAATGCGTGGTTTTTTTAATGATAAAATTCTGTTTTATTTTAAGAGGAAAAGTTTGATATAAATTTTTGTAAATCAGGAACTACATGTTCTTCAAACCAAGGATTCTTAGTTAACCAAAAACGATTTCTCGGTGATGGGTGTGGCATTACGAAATACTTCGGCAAGTATTCTTTATAGTTCGCAACCGTTTCAGTTAATGTTTTTTTGGTCTTATCTTTTAGATAGTAGTTCTGAGCGTACATACCAATAAGCATGATAAATTCTAGATTAGGCATCTCATCAAACAACGCCTGATGCCACTGTGGTGCACATTCAGGTCGAGGCGGTAAGTCTCCTGATTTTCCTTTACCAGGATAACAAAACCCCATGGGCACAATGGCAAATTTAGTAACATCATAAAACTCCTCATCAGAGACATTCATCCATTTTCGTAACTGTCTACCACTGGCATCATCCCAAGGTATTCCAGAAGCATGTACTTTCGTGCCTGGAGCTTGACCAATTATGACCACTTTAGCATCTCTATGTGCTTTAACCACAGGTCTAGGGCCTAAAGCTAAATGCTTTGCGCAGATGGTACATTTTTTTATTTGAGATAACAGTTCTTGCATTTATTTTTTACCTGCTACAACGATTACGATTTCTCCTTTTGGAGTTTTATTAGTAAAGTGCTTTAATACTTCTTTAGCTGTCCCTCTTATAGTTTCTTCAAATAGCTTGGTTAACTCTCTAGAAACTGAAATCTGTCTATCTTCCCCAAAATACTCAGTAAATTGTGATAATGTTTTGATCAATTTATGCGGACTTTCATAAAAGATCATTGTTCTAGTTTCTTGCGCTAGTAATTTTAGTCGTGTTTGCCTACCTTTTTTTACTGGTAGAAATCCTTCAAATACGAATTTATCATTTGGTAAACCAGAATTTACCAATGCAGGAACAAAAGCGGTTGCTCCTGGTAAACATTCCACTTCAATATTATGTTCTACACAAGCTCGTGTTAGTAAAAATCCAGGATCTGAAATTGCAGGAGTTCCTGCATCAGAAATTAATGCAATTGTTTCACCGCTTTTTATTCTTTCAACCAATCTATCTACCATTTTATGCTCATTATGCATATGATGACTTTGCATCGGTGTAGTAATTTCAAAATGCTTTAATAATTTACCCGAAGTTCGAGTGTCTTCCGCGAGGATCACATCAACCACTTTCAATACTTTAATAGCTCGAAAGGTCATGTCTTCTAAATTGCCTATAGGAGTGGGAACGATATAGAGTTTGCTCATTAAAACAAATATAGAAACTATCTTTTACAACAAGTCTTTAATCACTAAATTTGCGCATTCAAAAAAAGGAGCAATGTATAGAACACATACAAATGGTGAATTGCGTTTAGTAAATGTAGGTGAGAAAGTTACTTTATCGGGATGGGTACAAAAAGTACGTGATAAGGGGTTTATGGTCTGGATCGATCTTCGTGATCGTTACGGTATTACGCAATTAATTCTTGATGAAGAAAGAACTGATAAAACTCTTTTTGAAAAAGCTAAAACCTTAGGGCGTGAATTTGTAATTCAAGTCACTGGTGAAGTGATTGAACGCCAATCAAAAAATCCAAATATCGCTACAGGGGAAATTGAAGTGTTAGTTTCTGAATTAACTATTTTAAACGGGTCTATAACCCCTCCTTTTACTATTGAAGATGAAACAGATGGAGGAGAAGAATTACGTATGCAATATCGCTATTTAGATATTCGTCGTAATCTGGTTAAGAAAAATTTAATCTTTCGCCATAAAGTAACCCAAGAAGTTCGTACTTATCTTTCGAAAGAAGGATTTATAGAAGTTGAAACTCCTTATTTAATAAAGTCAACACCCGAGGGAGCCCGTGATTTTGTAGTGCCAAGTCGCATGAATGAAGGGCAATTTTATGCCTTACCCCAATCACCTCAAACTTTTAAGCAGTTGTTAATGGTTGGTGGTTTAGACAAATACTTTCAAATTGTAAAATGTTTTAGAGACGAAGACCTTCGTGCTGACAGACAACCAGAGTTCACCCAGATTGACTGTGAAATGGCTTTTGTGGAACAGGAAGATATTCTGAATGCTTTTGAAGGATTGACACGCCATTTATTGAAAGAAATAAATGATGTTAAAGTAGCTAAGTTTCCGAGAATGACTTATGACGAAGCCATGCAAAAGTACGGGAATGATAAACCCGATATTCGTTTTGGGATGGAGTTTGGCGAACTTAACGAAGTAGCTCAACATAAGGATTTTAACGTATTTAATAATGCTGAATTAGTAGTTGGTATTGCAGTACCTAAAGGAAATTCTTATACAAGAAAGGAAATTGACAAGCTTATCGATTGGGTAAAGCGTCCGCAAATAGGTGCTTTAGGTATGGTATATTGTCGTTGCAACGATGATGGAAGCTATAAATCATCGGTTGATAAATTCTATGATCAGGAAGATTTGGCTAAGTGGGCAGAAGTTACCAGTGCTAAATCTGGTGATTTAATTTGTGTATTGTCTGGTGATACAAATAAAGTACGTGCACAACTATCTGCATTGCGTATGGAATTGGCTGAACGTCTAGGCTTAAGAAAAAGTGATGAATTTGCTCCTTTGTGGGTAATTGACTTTCCTTTATTAGAGTGGGATGATGAAACAGAACGTTATCATGCCATGCATCATCCGTTCACCTCACCAAAACTTGAAGATATTGCTTTGTTAGATACTAATCCTGGTAAGGTAAGAGCTAACGCTTATGATTTGGTTTTAAACGGTAATGAAATTGGTGGTGGTTCTATTAGAATTCACGATAAAGCTACGCAAGCCTTAATGTTCGACCATTTAGGTTTTACACCTGAAGAAGCAAAAGCACAGTTCGGCTTTTTATTAAATGCTTTTGAGTATGGTGCTCCACCACATGGAGGTATTGCTTTCGGATTGGATAGATTAGTAGCCATTCTAGGAGGTCAAGAAACCATACGAGATTTTATAGCATTTCCTAAAAATAACTCTGGGCGTGACGTAATGATCGATGCCCCATCTCCGATAAATGATGAACAACTAAAAGAATTGAATCTAAAATTAGATATATAATATGCTGTCATTTCGAACGAATGTGAGAAATCTAAACCATAGAGATTTCTCAATCGTTAAACTCATTTCGAAATGACCGTTTAAATATTCATTTTTAATCCTGCGAAAGCGGGATTTTTTTATATTTATACTATGCCATCTCAAACCAAATCTTTACTTAATAGAATTCTTATTTGGCGATATAAGCATATACCCGAAAGACAGTTTATATATATGCTTAGTATCCTTGTTGGTTTTCTAGCAGGTATTGGTACCGTTTTATTGAAGAATTTTACATACTATATTCAGTTACTTTTAGATCTAAACATATTTCAATCCATAAAATCTTCTCTATATTTTATCTTGCCAATCATAGGGTTGATTATTGTTTATTTTCTCAAAAAGAAATTTTTAAAAAAGAAGTTGGGTCATGGTATTTCTGATACGCTGTATGCCGTATCAAAGAACAGTGGAATAATCCCTAGATATCGCGTTTTTGCAAATCTGGTGCTGGCTCCCATAACGGCTGGTTTTGGTGGTTCTGTGGGATTACAAGGGCCTGCAGTAAGCACAGGAGCTGCCTTCGGATCTAATATTGCACAGCTTTTTAGAATGAATACAAAAACGCGAATGTTGTTAATTGGATGTGCTTCTGCTGGAGCCATGGCATCTATGTTTAAAGCACCTATTGCTGCTCTTATTTTCGCTTTAGAAGTATTTAGTTTAGATGTAGCCTTTGTGTCGTTAATTCCTTTATTGCTTGCTTCTGTTTCTGCAGTAGTAACTTCTTACTTCTTTTCTGGCTCTGATCATTTATTGAGATTTGAACTGGTTGATAAATTTGAAATACAAGACATTTTATTTTATGTAATTCTTGGTGTTGGAACGGGTATTGCCTCGGTATATTTTTCAAAAATGTACTTTGGTATCAATCGATTTTTTGATCGTTTTAAATCTGTAAAATCTAAACTGATTGTTGGAGCGATTGCTATAGGTATCATGCTCTATTTTATTCCTCCTTTATTTGGTGAAGGTTATGGATTGATAAATAATTTAATAGAAGGAAATCATAACGCAGCAATTGGCACCACGCCTTTTAGTGTTGATCTTACTAATGTTTGGATTGTAATCGCTCTTTTAATTGGTATTACCATATTTAAAGCTGTAGCGATGACAACTACCTTTGCTGCTGGAGGCGTAGGCGGAATTTTTATTCCAACATTGGTGATGGGAAGCGCTTTAGGAAACGCCTTAGCTTTAGTAATTAATAATTTAGGTCTAGGTTTTAACGTATCTGAATCTAATTTTTCCTTAATAGGGATGACTGGGCTTATGGCTGGTGTATTACATGCACCGCTAACGGCAATTTTCTTAATAGCTGAAATTACTGGAGGTTATGAATTGTTTGTTCCTTTAATGTTAGTAGCAGCTATTTCGTTTGCAATTACAAAGTATTTTGTTTCACATTCTATTTATACCATGGAGCTTGCTCAGCGAGGAGAATTACTAACCCATGATAAAGATCAAAATACCTTATTGTTAATGGATCTTAACAAGATTATTGAAACCAACTTCATTTCGATTCAACCTGATATGAAGCTAGGTCATGTTTTAAGAAATGCTGTGGCAAAATCTAATAGAAATATATTTCCTGTAGTTGATAAGGAAAATAAATTCTTAGGCGTTTTACTGTTGGATGATATTCGTAAAATAATGTTTGATAAAAAATTTTACAATGCACTATCTGTACATACGTTGATGCAAAATGCACCTGATGTTATTAAATATCAAGAAGATACTATGCAGCAAATCATGAAAAAATTCGAAGAAAGTGGCGCTTGGAATCTTCCTGTAGTAAAAGATGAAAAATATGTAGGGTTTATTTCAAAATCTAAAATGCTAACTGCTTATCGTAAAAAGTTAATAGAAGTTAGTTCTTAATCTTTAAGAAATTGGACCGCTTTGTCAGGATGATCAGTAAAGACACCATCTAGATTCAAATTATTAAATCCATAGTCAAGTAATAGATCAAAACTTTTAAAATCTTCTAGATCATCAGCTCTGAAGGTATATCCATGAATTTTTAATCCTAACTTTTGAGCATTTTGTATAAAATCGGGAGACACTTCTTTATACCATGGCCCTATTCCATTGGCATACGTTACATATTCATCAAGATATTGTTCTTCTTCTTTAGATTCTATTAATTGAACTAGAAATAATTCTGACTTCAATTCCTGTCTAATACGTTTTAATTCATCCTTGTCAAAACACTGCAAAATGCATTTATCCTGTTTAGTATTATAATTATATAAGGATAATACCTTTAATACAATTTTAGAGATGTCTTTGCCTTCTCTTAAGTGGAATTTTGGTTCTTTTATTTCAGGATATATTCCAATATTATTACCAGTGCTTTGATTCAAACCTTGTATCAATTCTATCTCTTCATACAAAGAATGTAATTGAAAATTACTCTTACCATTTGGAAATCGATCAGGATATACTTGTTTTTGTGTTTTTGGATCAAATCGTTCTAAAACTTGGAGTAATTTCAATTCTTCAAAATAAAAATCGATCACATAATAACGGCCATCTTTTCGCTTTCTATCAGGGAATTTTTCTACAACATCGGTTACCTCATCCAAATAAATATCGTGAATCACCACAGGGATATTATCTTTACTTAAGACAATATCTTGTTCAATATAATCAGGGCTCATAGCATACGCCATAGCTTTAGCAGCTAATGTATGTTCAGGTAAATAACCAGAAGCTCCACGATGCGCAATAACTATTTTGTTTGGTTTTGATTTAGATTTTATCTCCATTTTCTTGTCAACAGGTTTCTCACACCCAATAACTAAAACTACAATTAAAATAATTGACAAACGCATTTCTTTCTATTTGATGCTATAAATTTAGTAGTTTCGTATTATGAAATGTCATTCTGAACGAAGTGAAGAATCTATAAATGGATTCCGCATCAAGTGCGGAATGACAACAAATTGTCAATGAAACTATTATTAAAAATATCATTCTTTTTGTTTTTAGCTACACTATTAGTTGGTTTTTATTTAAAGTATTTTACCAAATATGAAAAAGCTGACGTCATAATAGGTCTAGATATCTTATTTCTTTCCTTTATTTTAATGCCATTATTTATTTATCATCGCCATCGTCTTGGGAAGTATAAAAAATATATTCTTGACGGAAGTAAAAAAAATCCGTTTAAAATTGATGAAGATAAAATGGTTTAATGTCATCGTCTGCAAACATAGGATGACAAATTAATTCAAATTTCTTTTTTGAATAAAAAACCGTTTTATTAATTCACTACACTCTTCCTCTAACACGCCACCCATTACTTTAGTTTTAGGATGCAGTTGGGTTTTGTAATGTTGAAATCCTCTTTGTTTGTCATACGCTCCAAATACTATTTTATCTATTTGGGTCCAGTAACTGGCTCCAGCACACATTTGGCAAGGTTCTAATGTTACATAGAGCGTGCAATCTTTAAGATATTTACCGCCTATGTAATCTGCTGCTGCTGTAAAAGCCTGCATTTCGGCATGTGCTGTGACATCATTTAGGGTCTCAGTTAGGTTATGTGCTCTTGCTATAATTTGATTTTTTGCAACTATTATTGCTCCTATAGGTACTTCATTTTTTTGAAAAGCCGTTTCTGCTTCTTGCAAAGCACGTTTCATAAAATAGGTGTCATCGTAAGGATTAAGCATCTCTTTTAATATAAAGAAAGCAAAGCTATTAAAATTTGTTCTTATAAGAGCGAGATAAAGGAATCTGAGTTTTATCTATTAATGTTAATGAAGTACTATTAACTTGTTTGATAAAATTAGAATTAACAATATATGACCGATGGCACTGAATAAAATTTGGAGGTAGTTCTTCTTTAATATGACTAAGTTTCCCACGAACAAAATGGTTTTTACCATCGCTTAAAAAGATATTTAAATAATGGTCATCTGATTTAATGTATAAAAGATCTGCAACATAAACTTTTGTTTTATCTTTTAAGACAATGTGATTTTTAATAACGATATTTTTAAGTTCTTCTAGTTTTTGAAGGGTTTCACTTTGTTCTTCTTCGAGAACATCACTTTTTTTTCTATACCTTTTGTATAGTATAAATGTTAAAATTAGTATTAGACTGATAACTCCAAGAATTGGGATTAATGTATAT